>NZ_PSWE01000016.1:0-80986 GCF_002932195.1 Rathayibacter sp. AY1C4
GGCGCTTCTCCGGCGGCGGAGGCATGGGCTTCGGCGGCGTCCTCGCCTCCTCGATGCTCGGCACGATCGCCGGGTTCGCGATCGGCTCGGCCATCGCGGGCGCGTTCCTCCCCGACGCGGGAGGCGACTACGCCGGCGGTGACGGCGGGGGAGACGCCTCGGCCGACGGCGGAGCGGATGCGGGAGGTGCGGACGCCTCCGGTGCGGACGCCGGAGACGGCGGCGGCTGGGGCGACTCCGGCAGCGGCGACTTCGGTGGCGGAGGCGACTTCGGCGGGGGCGGCGACTTCGGAGGCGGCGACTTCGGCTTCTAGCCTCGTTGCAGAGGGCCCCCGATCACGGACAGTGGTCGGGGGCCCTCGCTCGTTCCGGGCTAGTCCTCGTCGGTCAGCATCGCCTTCACCTGGCGGCGGAGGACCTTGCCGATCATGCTCCGCGGCAGCTCGTCGACGACGGTGATCCGCTTGGGCACCTTGTAGGGGGTCAGCGCCTCCCGGACGGCCTTGCGGGCGGCTGCGACGTCGAGCTGCGCGCCCGGCTCCAGGACGACCGCCGCCGCCACGGACTCGCCGCTGCGCGGATCGGGCAGGCCGACCACCGCCACCTCCTTGATCTCGGGCAGGCGGAGCAGCACCTCCTCCACCTCGGACGGCGAGACGTTGAAGCCGCCCGTGATCACGAGCTCCTTGATCCGGTCGACGATGCGCACGAAGCCGTCCTCGTCGATCGTCGCGATGTCGCCGGTGCGGAACCAGCCGTCGCCGGTGAAGGTCGCCGCCGTCTCGTCGGGCTTGCGGTGGTAGCCCCGGAACACCTGCGGACCGCGCACGACCAGCTCGCCCTGCTCGCCGGTCGCCACCTCCGTGTCGGGATCCTCGGGGTCGACGATCCGCACGTCGGTGCCGGGCAGCGGAAGCCCGACCGTCCCGGCGCGTCGCGTCGGACCGACCGGGTTGGCCATCAGGACCGGAGAGGTCTCCGAGAGGCCGTAGCCCTCGACGAGCGTGCCTCCGGTCAGCGCCTCGAACGACTCGACCAGCGCCGGGTCGAGCGGCATCGCGCCGGAGATGGCGATCTCGATGCCGCGGAGGGAGACGCCCCGCTGCTGCGCGCTGCGCGCCAGGCGCTCCGCGATCGGCGGAACGGCCGGGAGGAAGGTGGCGGGGTGCTTCTTGACGACCTTCAGCACCAGCTCCGGGTCGAACTTCGGGAACAGCACCAGGCGCGCGCCCATGCTCATCGCGAAGGTGAGGCAGAGCGTCAGCCCGTAGGCGTGGAACATGGGGAGCACCGCGTAGACCACGCAGTCGCCGCGGCGGACCGTCGGCACCCAGGCGCGCGACTGGGCGGCGTTCGCCGTCAGGTTCGCGTGGGTCAGCTCGGCGCCCTTGGGCGTGCCGGTCGTGCCGCTCGTGTACTGGATGACCGCGAGGTCCTCCGCGACCGGGCGCGGGTGCGCCGGGTCGATCCGCCGGCGCAGCAGCGTCTCCCAGTCGATCGCGCCGCGGACCGGCCCGGTCAGCGCGGCGCGCGACTCCCGGGCCTTCTTCAGCGGCAGGCGGAGGGCTGCGCGCATCGAGGCGGGCATCGCGCGGGTGAGGTCGACGGCGACGACGGTCTCGACGCCGAGATCGGCCGGGAGGTCCTGCACCGTCGGCACGACGCGGTTCCAGGCGATCGCGACACGAGCGCCGTGGTCCTCGAACTGGTGGCGCAGCTCGCGCGGGGTGTAGAGCGGGTTGTGCTCGACCACCACGGCGCCGAGCCGGAGGACGGCGTAGAAGGCGACGACGTGCTGCGGGCAGTTCGGGAGGACGAGGGCGACAGGATCGCCCGCGCGGACGCCCAGGCGGCGGAGGCCCTCTGCGGCCCGCTCCACCTCGTCGGCGAGCTGGGAGTAGCTGGTCGAACGGCCGAAGAACTCGAGCGCGACCTGGTGGGGATACCGCTCGGCCGACTCGGTGACGATGTCGACGAGCGAGCCGGTCGGGAGCTCGAGCTCCGTCGGCACGCCGGGCGCGTAGCTGCGGATCCAGGGGCGGGGCGGGTGGGTGCTCACCCGCCCCACTCTAGGAGGAGGTGCCGGGGCTCAGGCTCCCTGAGCCACCGCGTCCTCGATCGGGGTGGGACCGGAGACGATCTCCCACGTCTTCGCGATGGAGGTCGGCTGCGCCAGGGCGGCGATCACCGTGGCGGCGACGTCCGCTCGGGGGATGCTCCCCTTCTCGACGGAGGTGCCGAGCGTGATCGTGCCGGTGCCCTCGTCGTCCGTCAGCCCGCCCGGGCGGAGGATCGTGTAGTCGAGGCCGGAGTCGCGCAGTGCCGCGTCGGCGTCGCGCTTGGCCTCGACGTAGGCCTTCCAGCCCTCCTCCGTGTCCTCGGGGAGCGGCTCGTCCACACCGATCGCGCTGACCTGCACGAAGTGCTGGACCCCGACGATCGCGGCGGCCTTCTGGCTGAGGACGGACGCCCCCAGGTCGACGGTGCGCTTGCGCTCCGGGCCCGAGTCGGGTCCGGCTCCGGCGGTGAAGACCATGCCGTCGACGTGGCCCAGCGCCTCGGCGAAGGCCTCGGGCGTCGTGTCCTCGAGGTCGTGCACGAGCGGCTCGCCGCCCAGCCGGACGATGTCCTCGGCGTGATCGGGGTTGCGGATCACTCCGACCGACTCGTGGCCGGCGTCGTAGAGCAGGTGCAGGATCTGCTGCCCCACCTTGCCGTGGGCTCCGATGACGGCGATGCGTGTCATGGACGTTCCTCTCCTCGTCGGGGCGGGTCGCCCCGTGTTCGTGGTCCACTCCATCCTGCCGCGGCGTCCCTGGACGCCCCCAGGCCTTGACGGCGTCCGGGCGCCGGGCCGTCAGGCGGCGAGGCGGTCGTCGCGTCCGGTGATGGCGAGCAGGCGGCTCTGGAGGGAGGCGGCGTCGTCGACCGGCACGGGCGCGGCGTAGAGGCCGCTCGCGCGCAGGGTCTCCTCCTGGGGTGCGAAGAGCTCCCAGACCGCTGCGACGAGCTCCTCGTCCAGCCGCTCGTCGCTGCCGGTCGCGCGGGCGAGGTCCCAGGCGTGGACGGTCACATCGGCCGTCTGCTCCTGCAGCAGCTCGACGGCGCTGACGGTGTCGCGCCCCAGCTGCACGGTCGCCGCCGGGTCGACGGTGCGGACAGCGACGCGCAGGCGGTCGGTCACGCGGCGCCACTCGCTCCTCAGATCGGTGGCGACGGACTCGAGTCGCAGCGCCGACTCGTCGCCGCCCGAGAGGAGCGTGTGCGCGCGCTGCTGCTCGCGGACGACGTGCAGCACGAGCGCGCGCGTGTCCCACTCGGTGTCGGGCGTGGGGGCCGACCAGTCCTCGACGGCGCTCAGCCGGAGCTCGAAGGCGCGGTGGGCGCGGTCCTGCAGATCGAGCCAGCGGCTCATCTCGGCGCCGGGGCCGGTCTCGGTGGCGGTGGGGGAGTCGGGCTGCTCGTGCGTCATGGTCTCTCCGGAGCGTCGTGGTGCTCGGGTCAACCGCGAGTGGTCGGCGCTCATTCCCGGCCGGCCCGCGCGCAGCGGTCGAGCGGCCGATGTCGGTGGTGCGTGCGAGCATGTCCCAGGGCGTGGGCGAGCAGGACGGAGCGGCGTGAGCAGGCAGGACGGCACGGCGTGAGCGAGCAGGACGGCACCGCGTGAGCAAGCAGGACGGCACGGGGCGGCAGGTCACGACCGAGCCCTTCGACGACCCGCGCGCGAGCATCATGCACATCGACATGGACGCGTTCTTCGCCTCCGTCGAGCTGCTCGACCGGCCGGATCTGCGCGGGAGGCCGGTCATCGTGGGGCACCACGGAGCGCGCTCCGTCGTCACAGCGGCGACCTACGAGGCGCGCCGCTACGGCGTCAACTCGGCGATGCCCATGGCGGTCGCCCTCCGCCGCTGCCCGCAGGCCGTGGTCCTCGAGCCGCACATGGAGCGCTACCGCGAGGCCTCTCGCCGCGTCATGGCGATCTTCGACTCCTTCACGCCGCTGGTCGAGCGCCTGAGCATCGACGAGGCGTTCCTCGACGTCGCGGGTGCCCGCCGCATCTCGGGCTCGCCGTTCGCGATCGGCACCGAGATCCGCCGCCGGGTGCACGCCGAGCTCGGGCTGACCTGCTCGGTCGGGATCGCCAGCACCAAGTTCGTCGCCAAGCTCGCCTCCGGCCGCTCCAAGCCCGACGGTCTGCTGGTCGTCCCCGCCGACGGCGTCCGCGAGTTCCTCGATCCGCTGCCCGTGAGCGCGCTGTGGGGAGTCGGCGCGAGCACGGAGGAGGCGCTCGTCCGCCGCGGTCTGCGCACCGTCGCCGACGTCGCGACCACCCCGCTGCCGTCGCTGGTGTCCGCCCTCGGCGAGGCGACCGGGAGGCGCCTGCACGCCCTGGCGAACGGGGTGGATCCGCGGCCGGTCGACACCCGCCAGATCGAGAAGAGCGCCGGACACGAGATCACGTTCGCCGACGACGTGGCCGACCCCGAGCTCGTCCGTCGTGAGCTGCTGCGGCTCTGCGACAAGGTCGCCGTGCGGATGCGCCGCTCGGGAGTGCGCTGCCGCACCGTCGCGGTGAAGGTGCGCTTCGGCGACTTCAGCACCCTCACCCGCTCCCGCACGCTCGTCGAGGCGACGGACGTGGCCCGGGTCCTCTACGAGGCCTCCTCCGCGCTCCTCGAGGCGGCCAACCCGATGCGGCGGCCCGTGCGGCTGATCGGCGTGCGCGGCGAGCAGCTGGTCGAGGGCGACGACGTCGCGTTCTCCCTGTGGAGCGACTCCGACGACTGGCGCGACGCGGAGCTCGCGGTCGACGGCGTGGCCGCCCGCTTCGGCTCCGGGGCCGTGCGTCCCGCCTCGCTCCTGTCCCGGTCGGCTCCCGAGTCGGCCAAGGGGATCGACCTCAGCGACACGCTCGCTACGCGGAACCGATCGTCAGACTGATCGGGCGGTGGTCGGAGCCGTTCGGCGGCAGGACCGCGACGGTCGCGGCGGTGACGCCGTCGGCGAGCGCGTGGTCGAGCGAGACGAGCGGCAGCAGGGACGGCCAGGTCGCCGGGAAGCCGACTCCGCCCGTGCGGACGAGACCCGCCTCCGCCAGCACCGGAGCGAACAGGTGGTCGTCCGTCGGCGTGTTGAAATCGCCGATGACCAGCGTCCGCTCCGACTCGTCGTCTCGGAGAGCGGTGGCGAGGTTCGAGAGCATGGTGTCCCGCTCCTCGTGGTCGCCCGGCCGGAACGAGGCCAGGTGCACCACGAACAGGCGAGCGCTGCCGACCGGCGTGTCGACGTCGACGGCGAGCGCGCGCTCCCAGCCGAGACCGAGGTCGAGCGGCTCCTCGTCGGTCAGCTCGGTCCGGCTCCAGACGCCGACGGTGCTCGAGACGGACGAGTACGGGTACTCGTCGGCCAGCTCGGCGTCGACCGCGTCCACGGCGTCTCCGTCGAGCTCCTGCAGCGCGATCACGTCGGGGCCGCGGGCGGCGAGCGAGGCGGCGAGCCCGCCGGCGTCGCCGCTCGTCTCGATGTTCTGGCTGACGACGGTGAACGAGCCGGAGCGCACGGCCGGCGCCGGCAGTGCGACCGGCAGCACCAGCACGCCGTAGACCATCGCCAGCACGGTGACCGCGGCCGCCGTCCGGCGCGACCGGAGGGCCGCCGCGGCCGCGATGAGGAGCAGCACGAGGAGCCCCGTCCAGGGGATCCCGACCTCGAGGACCGACAGCCAGCCGATCGGATCGGGCAGTGCGCGGTGGAAGGCGAGGAAGGCGGCGAGCACGAGGCTCGCGACCGCCACCGCGGCCGAGCGCACGGGGCGGCGGCGGCGGGTGCGGGCGGACATCCGTCGATCATGGCAGCAGGTCCCCGGAGGTCCATGGACGAGTCCTGTGCGCCCCGGCGGGCCGCTTGTCGCCGCGGAGAGCCGCGGAGTACCGTCGCACCATGCCCAACATCGCAGTCTCCCTGGCCGACACCGTCACCACCGCGGGTACCGCGACGATCTACGGCGAGCCCGTCACCGTCGACGGCGTCTCGCTCGTCCCCGTCGCCCTCCGCTGGTTCGGTTTCGGCGGAGGCAGCGGCTCCGAGGACGGCCAGGAGGGCGGCGGCGGAGGCGGCGGCGCCACGGTCATCCCGATCGGCGCCTACATCAAGGACGACCTCGGCCTGCGGTTCCAGCCGAACGTGATCTCGGTCCTCGCCGTCGGCATCCCCTTCGTGTGGGTGACCGGCAAGGCCCTCGCGCGCATCATCCGCGCCCTCAAGAAGTAGCCGGAGCGGCCCCGCGTCAGCTGGCGCGCTGCTGGCGCGCGGGGTACCACTTCTTCTTCGTCCGGCCGAAGCCGACGATCAGACGCTCGGCGTCGTCCGGCCGGCGGGGGTCGTAGATCACCGCGGCGGGCTCACCGGCCATCCACGCGTCCCCCCGCTTCAGCGGGTACTTCTGCGCGCGCTTCTCCACACCCTCGGCGGTCCGGTAGACGACCAGGAGCCTGCCCAGATCCCGTGCCGAATCGCGATCGCCGCGTGCCGGATCCGGCCCGACGACGCGCGCCGGCACCCGCGTGCCGTAGCTGAGCAGCTCGCGGCGGATCCGCGCACGGCGCTGCCAGAGCAGGGCCTGCAGCAGGACGATCAGCAGCACGGCCAGGACGACGACCACCGACCACGACATGACGTCTATGATTGCCGATGAACACGGGAGTCCGGTGCACCGGGCTGAGAGGAAGGCAGCAGCCTTCGACCGTCGAACCTGATCTGGGTCATGCCAGCGAAGGAACGTTTCGATCTCCTCTTACCAACCCGTGCCCTCCATTCGCTTCCACGAAAGGGCACGTCAGTGCAGAACACGAACGCGCAGAACACGAACGCGCAGAACACGAACGCGCAGAACCTCACCTCCTCCGCCCCGGCCCGGCGCGATCTGCGCTGGCGGGTCGTCGACATCGTGGTGGCGAGCGTCGTCGCCGTCGCGAGCGGGATCGTCTTCTGGGCCTGGGGCCTGGCGACGAACGTCCTCGGCCTCGCCTTCGAGTTCCTGCCCGGGCTCGGCGGGCTCCTCGGCGGCGGCTGGCTCTTCGCCGGCGTCCTCGGCGGCCTGATCATCCGCAAGCCCGGAGCCGCGCTCTACACCGAGCTGGTCGCCGCGGCCGTGTCGGCTCTGATCGGCACCCAGTGGGGCTTCACCGTGCTGATCTCCGGACTCGTGCAGGGACTCGGCGCGGAGATCGTCCTGGCGCTCTTCCTCTACCGCAGCGGCCGTCCGCTCGTCGCGATGCTGGCCGGTGCCGGTGCCGGGCTGGCCCTCGCGATCAACGACCTGCTGTCGTACTACGCCGTCAACGACGCGCTCTTCAAGACCGTCTACGTCGCCTCCTCGATCGTCTCGGGCGCGCTCCTGGCCGGGCTGCTGTCCTGGTTCGCGGTGCGGGGGCTCGCGGCCTCGGGAGCGCTGGACCGCTTCGCCTCCGGGCGCGAGGGCCGGACGGTCGAGGGAGCCGGCGCGGGCGCTCGATGAGCGGCGCTTCCGTCCGGGCGCGGGGCTGGAGCTGGCGGCACGCGGGACGCTCCCGCGACGCCCTCTCCGGCCTCGATCTCGCGCTGGAGCCGGGGGAGCGCGTGCTGCTCCTCGGCCCCTCCGGCGCGGGAAAGAGCACGCTGCTGCACGCCCTGGCCGGCGTCCTCGGCGGGGAGGAGGACGGCTCCGCGGCGGGCGAGCTCGAGATCGACGGAGCCGCGCCGCTCACCCGGCGCGGTGTCGCGGGGCTCGTGCTGCAGGATCCGGACACTCAGGCGGTCCTGGCGCGGGTCGGCGACGACGTCGCGTTCGCCTGCGAGAACCTCGGCGTGCCGCGCGAGGAGATCCCCGCGCGGGTTCGGGAGGCGCTCGGCGACGTCGGTCTCGACGTCCCGTTAAACCACTCCACCTCGGCGCTCTCGGGCGGGCAGAAGCAGAGGCTCGCCCTGGCGGGCGTGCTCGCCATGCGTCCGCGGCTCCTGCTCCTCGACGAGCCCACCGCCAACCTCGATCCGGACGGTGTACGCGAGGCGCGGGCGGCGGTGGAGCGCACGGCCGCCCGCACGGGGGCGACGCTGATCGTCGTCGAGCACCGGGTCGACGTGTGGGTCGGCCTCGTCGACCGGGTCGTGGTGCTCGGGCGGGACGGCGCGGTCGTCGCCGACGGCGCTCCAGTCGAGGTCCTCGATCGAACGCACGACGTGCTCCGCGCCTCCGGCGTCTGGCTGCCCGGTGACACCCCCGCCCGGCGCGGGGCGAGCGTGCTGCCCTCGCCCGCCGCCCTGAGCGCGCACGACCTCGCCATCGGCCGGCCCGTCCTCGGGCGCCGCCGCTCGACCATCGTGGCCTCGGGGCTCGAGCTCGCCGTCGACTCCGCGCGGGCCACGGCCGTGCTGGGACCCAACGGCGCGGGGAAGTCGACCCTCGCGCTCACGCTGGCCGGTCTCCTGCCGCCGGTCGCGGGGCGGGTGACCGCCTCCGAGTCGCTCCGCGCCGGTGCGGGCCCGGAGCCGATCCGCTGGACCTCGGCTCAGCTCGCCGGACGGATCGCGATGGTGTTCCAGGAGCCGGAGCACCAGTTCCTCACCGCTCGCGTGCGCGCCGAGCTCGCGCTGGGCGCCCGCGACGAGACGGAGCGGCATCGGGCGGAGGAGCTCCTGGAGCGCCTCGGCCTCGCGCACCTCGCCGACGCCAATCCGTTCACCCTCTCCGGAGGCGAGAAGCGGCGCCTGGCCGTCGCGTCCGCCCTCACCCGGTCGCCGTCCGTGCTCGTCCTCGACGAGCCGACGTTCGGGCAGGACCGCCTGACCTGGGAGGTGCTCGTCGACCTCCTCGCCGAGCAGCGCGACGCGGGCACGGCGGTGCTCGCCGTCACCCACGACGAGGCGCTGGTCGCCGCCCTCGCCGACTCGGTCGTCACCCTCGGCGCCCGCGAGGTGGTGTCGGGATGACGCTCCTCGACTCCGTTCCCGCGCGCAGCCGGATCGCCCGGGCCAACCCGGTGGCCAAGCTCCTCGCCAGCCTGGTCATCGCGTTCGCGCTCCTCCTCACGGTCGATGCGGTCTCCGCGGCGACGGCGCTGGCGCTCGAGCTGCTGGTTCTGCCCTTCGCGGGGCTCCGGGCGGGCGAGCTCGTGCGGCGGACGGCTCCCGTCTGGATCGCGGCTCCGCTCGCCGGCCTCTCGACTGTTCTCTACGGTCGCGACAGCGGCGCCGTCTTCGCGGAGTTCCTCATCGTCTCGGTCACGGAGGGATCCGTCGCCCTCGGGCTGGCCATCGCGCTGCGCGTCCTGGCGATCGGACTGCCGAGCGTGGTCCTCATCGCCACCACCGACCCGACGGACCTGGCGGACGGCCTCGCGCAGATCCTGCGCCTGCCCTCGCGCTTCGTGCTCGGCGCTCTCGCCGGCATGCGGCTCGTCGGTCTGCTCGTCGACGACTGGCGCACCCTGTCGATGGCCCGCCGGGCCCGTGGGGTCGCCGACGGCCGCGGGCCCGTCGAGGCGCTCCGCAGCCTCGCGGCCCGCACGTTCTCGCTGCTCGTGCTGGCCATCCGGCGGGGGAGCAGGCTCGCGACGGCGATGGAGGCGAAGGGCTTCGGCTCCGGCGTCCCGCGCACCTGGGCGCGGCAGTCGCGCCTCGGAGCCGGCGACCTCCTGCTGCTCGCGGGCGGAGTGCTGATCGCTGCCGTCGCCGTGACCGCCGCCGTCGTCACCGGCTCCTGGAGCTTCGTCCTGCATGGCTGAGCGGATCCTGCCGCTGACGGATCACACGGCGGGCGACCTCGCCCGCTCCGTGATCGCGCGGCGTCGTCGGACGGTGCTGCTGGACGGACCGAGCGGCTCCGGCAAGTCGACGTTCGCGCGCGCGCTGGTCGAGCAGCTCCGTCTCGCGCCGGCGGCACCGTCGGTCGCGCTCGTGCGGATGGACGACCTCTACCCCGGCTGGACGGGCCTGGACCGGGCGTCGCGGGAGACGGCCGGGACGCTCGTCCGCCCCCACGGCCTCGGCCTCGCGGCGCACTGGCGGCCCTGGAACTGGGCCGCGGGGACGACGGCCGGGCGCCGCGTCGTCCGCGAGACGCTTCTCGTGCTCGAGGGCTGCGGATCGGCCGGCGCCGCCGCGCGCCGCCACGCCGATCTGGTGGTCTGGCTCGAGGCCGACGACGAGGTGCGGCGCGTGCGCGCGCTCGAGCGCGACGGCGAGCTCTTCGCTCCGCACTGGGACGCCTGGGACCGCGACTTCCGCTCCTACTGCGCTCGGGAGCGGCCCCGGGAGAACGCCGACCTCGTGCTGGACACGGGCGGCGGGGGAGCGGTGCGCGGCTGAGGGGTCCCCTCCGAGCGCGGCGACGCGCGGATGCCGGTGGGGGGCTCTCCCTCGGCGGCGATCAGGCCCAGCCGAGCTCGTGCAGACGGTCGTCGTCGATGCCGTAGAAGTGCGCGATCTCGTGGACGAGGGTGACGTGGATCTCGTCGCGCAGCGCGTCCAGATCGTCGCACGCGGCGAGGTGCGGCTCGCGGAACAGCACGATGCGGTCGGGCATCTCGCCGAAGCCGTAGCGCTCGCGCTCGGTCAGGGCGACGCCGTCGTAGTAGCCGAGCAGATCCAGGGTCCCGTCCTCGGGCCGGTCCTCCACGACGAAGACGACGTTGTCGAGCCCGTCGACCATGTCGTCCGGGAGCGCGTCGAGCTCGGAGATCACCAGGGCTTCGAAGGCGTCCTCGTCCAGCTCGAGCATCCGGGACCTCTCTGCGTCGGCGATCGCTGCCGGTCGCCGGATGTGCGAAGAGGCCCGGAGTCGGAACTCCGGGCCTCTTCCGCTGCATGCACAGCCACTGGGGTGAGTAACGGGGCTCGAACCCGCGACCTCCTAGACCACAACCAGGCGCTCTGCCAACTGAGCTATACCCACCAGGAGCGTGTTCCGGCGGGGTGACCCGCCGAAGCAACTGTACGAGAGTACTACATCCGCGAGGCGAACTCGTCCACGACGGCGGCCGACACGGCCTGCACCTCGGCGGTGCTCGGCCCCGGCTGCTCCACGAATACGGCACGGCGGTAGTACTGCAGCTCTCGGATGCTCTCGAGGATGTCGGCGAGAGCGCGGTGTCCGCCGTGCTTCTTGGGCGCGTTGAAGTAGATGCGCGGGAACCAGCGCCGTGCCAGCTCCTTGATCGTGCTGACATCGACGTTGCGGTAGTGCAGGTGACCGTCGAGGCGCGGCATGAACTTCGCGAGGAAGGCGCGGTCGGTGCCGATCGAGTTGCCGGCGAGGGGGGCCTGCTGCTCCGCCGGGACGTGCTTCAGCACGTACTCCAGCACCTCGTACTCGGCCTCCGCGACGCTGACGCCGGAGGGGATCTCGACCAGCAGCCCGGAGGTCTCGTGCATCGACCGGACGAAGTCGCCCATGTTCTCGAGCGCGGTCGCGTCGGGCCGGATGACGAGGGAGAGCCCCTCGTCGAGCGGGTTCAGCTCGAAGTCGGTGACGACGACGGCGATCTCGACGAGCTCGTCGACGGAGAGGTCGAGCCCCGTCATCTCGCAGTCGATCCAGACAAGACGGTCGGGGGCGCTACTCATGCGGGGCAGTCTATCGGCGGCCGCCGACACCCGGTCCGGCCGTCCCGCTCCTCCTACACTGGACCCTCGTGATCACGCTCGCCTGCTGCCTCCTGATCGTCAACGCCGTGTGGAACGCGATCGTCTGGCCGCCCTTCCTCCGCCGCGTCCGCAAGGACCCGCGGGCGCGCGACGCGGACGGCCGCGCGACGACCTTCCTCCGCGTGCACACGGTGCTCATCGGCGTGTCGCTCGCCCTCGCCGTGGTCTCCCTGGTCGTGGGAGTGCTGGGACTCGTCCGGGGCGCCTAGGCCCCGGCGGGCGCGGCCTCTGCGCTTCGGTATCGTGGTCGCAGTCCGCCCCCGTAGCTCAGCGGATAGAGCAGGAGCCTTCTAATCTCTTGGTCGCAGGTTCGATTCCTGCCGGGGGCACCATCGGATCGGGAGCGCGCCGGTCGCCGTCCCTAGTCTTGTCCCGGTGGCGTGCGGATCAGCGTCGACGCCTCGCGCCCGTCCTTCGACCGCGTCGCGGCCTCTCCTCGGGCGGCGCTGCGCTCCTCCGAGGAGTGACGCCCGGCACCCACGGGGTTTTCCTACGCTCCGGTGACCCTCGGACGAGGACTCGCGGTCGCCCCACCAGTAACACACCGGCAAATCGGAGGCAACACCGGCGTGTTTCCCACCCGAAGTCGTTTGAGTGTCATTCAGGCACCTAGTCTTGGGGTGTCCGGAATTACAACGACGTAACGAACGGAGGTACGACCATGCTGCTCCTCGCCATCCTCGGTGGAATCGCCGTCGCGTGGACGATCGTCGCGGCGCCCCTCGCCGTACTGGTCGGCCGAGTCGCCCGTGCACGTGATGCACACAGCTAGTCAGTACACGCACCGCCCGCACCACGGAGAAGGCCCCGATCGCACTCGCGATCGGGGCCTTCTTCTCGTGGTCGGGAGCACTCAGACCGAGCTGCGCTCCTGGCCTCGGTCGTCGTCCGAGGCGGACCGCTCGAACCGGGCCTCGTCCGCCCGGACGACCGCCTCGTCGTCGGCCGGCACGTCGTCGCGGTCTCCGTCGGCCGGAGCCGACGGCGTCGCGTCGTGCTCCGCGTCCGGCTGCGGCTCGGCGGCAGGAGCCGAGCGCTGCGGGTCGACGGGCGGCAGCTCCTCCACGGGACGCTCGCGCGACGGCACCTCCAGGCGGTCGACGTCGGCGAGCAGGCGGCGGGTCTCCTCCTGCGAGGCGTCCCCGGCCGACGCGGGGAGGACGATCGTGGGCGTCTGCGGGGCTGCAGAGCCGGAGGCGGAGCCCGCGCCGACGACGACCGGTGCGACGGCGGTCGGTGCGGCGGCCGGGGGAGCGGTGCGCTGGGGAGCGGCGTCGGCGGTGCTCGCGGCCCGATCGGACGACGGAGCGGACTCGGCGGAGCGGTCTCGACCCGTCTCCGAGAAGCGCCAGCGCTCGAGGTCGGCGAGGAAGGCCTTCCGGGCGCGCCCGGGCTTGTCCCGCCACTGCACGAGGCGGTCGCGGAACTCGCCCACGCTCGCCTGCGTCTGGTAGCCGCCGGTGCTCGACGTGTGCTTCAGCTCGGCGAGCTCGTGAGCGGCCCAGTTGGCCGCGACGCCGGAGCCCTTGACGGGCAGGAGGCGCAGGTGCGTCTCGGCCTGCGCGGACGCGCGGTCGCTGAGGACGCGCTCCGGGCTGCTGAGGACGTTCCAGGCCGAGGCGTCGACCGCGGCGTCGACGAGCGTCGCGATGACCGCGTTCTTCCGCTCGTGATCCTGCTGACGGATGAGGCGCGCGATGGACGCTCGGAAGACAGAGGCGATCACGATCGCTCCGACCACCACGGCCAGCAGGACCACAGCGGCCGTGAAGACCGCCTGGTGTCCGTCGCTCGTGCGGATCCAGGACATGAACTCGTTCCACCACTGCATGGGGCGAACGCTATCCGGGGCGGTCGCCGCGGCCCGGTCGGCACGCCGCCGACCGGGCGGATCGGCGCGTCAGGCGACGCGGAAGACCTCGATCGCGTCGTCGACGCTCCAGAACTCGCCGAGCTCGGCGCCGGCGGGCATGCCCGCCCGCAGCAGCCGGGCGCGGTACCGCTCGCCGAGCGGATCCTCGACCAGCTCGATGTGACCGACCACGGCGCCCGAGCCGGTGCTCACGCGCCACAGCCGGGCGTTGACCCGGGTGAGCGTCGGCGGGGTGCGGGTGGCGTGCAGCGTGGACAGGGACATCGGTTCCTCCTGCTCGAGTCTCGGAGCACCCACCGGCCGAGTGCTGTCGCAGACTACGGCCGACCACCGACATCCCCGCCGGGGCGTCAGCGCAGGGTCGTGCCGTGCACCGCGAACTCCTCGATCGCGTCGATCTCCTCCTGCGAGAGGGGGCCGGCGTCCAGCGCGGCGACGTTCTGCTCGAGCTGCGCGACGCTCGACGCGCCGATGATGGCGCTCGTGACGGTGGGCACCCGGAGCACCCAGCTCAGGGCGAGCTGGGCCAGCGACTGGCCGCGCTGCTGCGCGATCGCGTTCAGGCCGCGGGCGCGCGTCAGGTACGCCTCGTCGATCCGGTCGGAGGAGAGGAAGCGCGACGTCGCCGCACGGGACCCCTCCGGCACGGTGCCGTCGAGGTAGCGGTCCGTCAGGAGCCCCTGCGCCAGCGGCGAGAAGACGATGCAGCCGGTGCCGAGCTCGTCGAGCACGGGGAAGAGGCCGTCCTCGGGTCCGCGGTCGAAGAGCGAGTAGCGGGGCTGGTGCAGGAGGAGCGGGACTCCGCTGCCCGCCAGTGCCGCCTGCGCGGCCCGGGTCTGCTCGGGCGAGTAGTTCGAGATGCCGGCGTAGAGCGCCTTGCCCGACTCCACCGCCGAGACGAGAGCGCCCATGGTCTCCTCGATCGGAGTCTCCGGGTCCGGACGGTGCGAGTAGAAGACGTCCACGTAGTCGACGCCGATCCGCTGCAGGCTCTGGTCGAGCGAGGAGAGCAGGTACTTGCGCGAGCCGCCGTCCCCGTACGGGCCGGGCCACATGTCGTATCCGGCCTTGGACGAGATGACGATCTCGTCTCGGTACGGGCGGAGGTCCTCCGCGAGGATGCGGCCGAAGGCCGTCTCGGCGGCGCCGTAGGGCGGTCCGTAGTTGTTCGCGAGGTCGAAGTGGGTGACGCCCAGGTCGAACGCGCGGCGGAGGATCGCGCGCTGCGTGTCGAGGGAGCGGTCGGATCCGAAGTTGTGCCAGAGGCCCAGCGACAGGGCGGGCAGCAGCAGGCCGCTCCGTCCTGTGCGTCGGTAGTCCATGCGGTCGTAGCGGGCGGGGGCGGCGTCGTAGCTCACGGCGCGACTCTATTGCAGGGGGCGGATCCGCGGAATGCAGGAGGTGGTGAGCGTGTTGGACCGACTGACGCCTCCGGCACCCCGGACGCGTCGACGCGACAGGAAGTGAGTCACACGCAATGCGCACATTCGTACTCGCCGGAGGATGCTTCTGGTGTCTGGACGCCGTCTACCGCGTCCTCGACGGCGTGACCGACGTCGTCTCCGGCTACACCGGCGGCCGCACGACCGAGCCCGACTACGAGGACGTCTGCTCCGGGCGCACCGGCCACGCCGAGGCCGTCGCCGTCACCTTCGACCCCGAGGTCATCCCCGAGCAGGTCGTCCTCGACGTCTTCTTCACCCTTCACGATCCGCGACAGCTGAACCGCCAGGGCAACGACGTCGGCACGCAGTACCGCTCGGCGATGTTCTACTCCTCCGACGAGGAGAAGGAGCTGTTCGAGACCGCGCGCGACCGTGCGTCCGAGTGGTGGGACGGCCCGATCGTCACCGAGATCTCGCCGCTGGGCGTCTACTACCCCGCCGAGGACTACCACCAGGACTTCTTCGCGAAGAACCCGGGCCAGGGCTACTGCATGGCGGTCGCACTGCCCAAGGTGAACAAGATCCGCAAGTCCTACTCGAGGTACATCACCGCGTCGTAACGCTCCTCCACAGGGGACGATCCGCTCGTCCTCTCCCCAGAAGGGCCCGCCTCCACCTCGGAGGCGGGCCCTTCGTCGCGACACTGGCACTGCGGCGCCCGAGCGGTACCAGCCCCCTCCGCCCGGGCGCCGTGCCCGTCGCAGCCGTGGCGGGGCAGGAGTAGAGAGGACACGACCATGACCGACACGCTGACCGTCATCGGGACCATCGGCACCGAGCCCCGGAGCATCGACACCTCCAGCGGCACCGCGATGACCAGCTTCCGGCTCGCCTCGACGCAGCGGCGCTACGACCGCTCGGAGCAGCGCTGGGTCGACGTCTCGACCAACTGGTACACCGTCACCGCGTTCAACGGCCTGGCCGGCAACGCGCTGTCCTCCCTGTCGCGCGGCGACCGGATCCTGGTCACCGGGCGGCTCGGGGTGAGGGCCTGGGAGGCGGGAGGCAAGGCCGGTACCGATGTGGTCCTCACGGCAGAGGGCATCGGGCACGACCTCGCCTGGGGGACCAGCAGCTTCACGAAGACCGTCGGGCGCGCCTCTGCTCCCGCCCCTGCCGCCGAGCCCGCGTGGAGCGAGGAGGCGCCGCGCGAGGGCGCCGCGGCGGGGGACTGGGGCGCGTCGGGCCTTGACCGCGGTGATGCCGCGCCAGAGCCGCCGGTGGCGGCGGGCGTCGGCGGAGGCCCTCCCGGTCTCTCGGTAGGATCCGGGGAGACCCCGTTCTGATCCGGGGGACCGGAGCGAGAGCCGTCCCGGTCGGGAGGAGCCGGGCGTGACACGGAACCGAGCGGCCCGCATCGCGCTCGTGCTCGGCGGTCTCGCCGTCTGCCTCTCCGGCTGCACGTCGCCGTCGGCGCCGGACCCCGTAGTGTCCTCCTCCGCGGCCGAGGCGCCGGCACCGGCGGAGTCCACCGCACCCGTCGCCTTCGTGCCGGGCGGGACGACGGAGCAGAACCTCCCCGTGTTCGAGCAGACCCTTCGCGCGGCGGCCGAGCCCGATCCGGAGGTGAGCGGCTCCAGTGTGGTCGACGCGCTCGTCGCGGCGGGGTTCTCCCGCGAAACGATGCAGCTGACGGCCGACGAGACCTCGGTCGGACTCGACGCGGACTCGGTGCAGGTCTCCGTCAAGCTCGGGGAGTCGTGCCTCATCGGCCAGTACGGCCCGAAGAGCGGCGGGGTGCGGGCGGTGATCGCGGCTCCGATCGCGACCGGCGCCTGCCTGGTCGGCCGGACCGTACCGATCCAGCGCTGACGCGCTCGCCTCGACCGGGGTCCGCTCTGCCATGCGCCCCGGTCGGGGTCGGAAGGGACGAAAGGATCCTCGACAATGCCCCTCGCCCGTCGAGTCCGAGAGAGCCCGGTGTTCGCCCGACGCTCCTGCAGGACCACTCCGACCGGTACGGATCCGAGCGTGAGCACCGCCTCGTGCGAGCGGACAGGTCGGCGATCCCGGTGGTCGGCGGCGCCCTCCCCTCCCCGGGACGCCGCTCCGCACGGTTAGGCTGCCCGGACCGACACGTGGGCCCCAGCGCGGGCACCGCGACGGACGTGCCGACGGGAGTGCTCGGCACGAGGACCACGACGAGGGGGAACTCGCCATGACCACATCCCGACCGCAGACGACGACGCGAGCGAGGTGGAGGCGCACCGCCATCGCGGTCGCGAGCACGGCAGCCGTCGTCCTCGGAGTGACGACAGGAGCCGGAGCGGCTGCCGCAGCGGAGAAGCGTCTGCTGACGAAGGTCACCCCCTACAACTGGTCGACCACCGAGACGTTCTCGGCCGCTCAGACCGCTCCCGTCGCGGGAGACGTCACCGGGCTCAACGTCACGCTGTCCGACTCCGCCCGGCCGACGGGGAGGTACCCAGCGTTCACGACGTACAACTGGGTGATCGGCGACTACGCCCTCACAGGGGCGGTGGACCTCGACGCCGGGGATCGCACCTTCCGCATCGACCTGAAGCAGCCTCTCTCCTCGTTCGGCGGTGGGACTGTCGCCCTCCAGATCACGGCGCAGAAGCAACCGCTGGAGGAGAACCAGAGTCCGATCGGCCAGCCGGTCGACAGCGGCTTCGAGCTGACCACGTCGGCCACCCTCTCCGTCGCCGGAGCCTCCGGCGCCGGCGGTGTCGGCGGGGTCGACCTCAGCAGCAGCGCACAGACGCTCCAGCGGAGCGCCGCGTACTTCGCGTACGAGAAGGTCGACACGGCTCTGGACGTCAAGGGCGGCGACACCGTCGTCCTCGAGTCCAACCGGGACGGCTTCTACGACCTCCAGGGGCTCGCCGCCTACGTCGGTCCCAGCAGGACCGAGCGGATCCCCGCCCAGGTGGTCGCGGACAACGATCAGTCCAAGGTCACCGTGACGATCCCGTCCAGCGCCTACGACGCCTACAAGGACCGCGTGAGCAGCCTGCTCCAGGTCACCGGCATCAGCAACGGCAGGGTGGAGCAGCCCCGCGGAGCGACCATCACGTCGGACGCCGCGGTCCGTGTGACGGGAAGCGGAGCCACCACCCCGCCGGTCACGCCGTCCCCGACGGCCACCGCGACCACCCCGCCGGTCACGCCGACCCCGACCACTCCTCCGGTCACGCCCACGCCGACCGCAACGCCGACGGCCCCGCCCGCCGGCTCGCCGGTCGTCTCGCGCATCTCGGGCACCGACCGTCAGGGCACTGCGGTCGAGGTGTCCAAGCGCACCTTCCCGGCGAACGTCCCCGTCGTCTACGTCGCCACCGGGCAGAACTTCCCGGACGCGCTCAGCGCCGGACCCGCCGCGGCCAAGGCGGGCGGGCCGCTGCTCCTGGTCGACCGCGACTCGATGAGCCAGGTCGTCCGCACCGAGCTGACGCGTCTCAAGCCCGCGAAGATCGTCGTCGTCGGCTCCGAGCTCAGCGTCGGCAGCCAGGTCTACAACGACCTGGCCGGGTATGCGCCGAAGGGGAAGACCACACGCATCGGCGGAGTCGACCGCTACGACACCTCGAAGCTGATCCTCCAGGACGCCTTCAGGGGCGTCTCCTCGATGGCCTGGCTGGCCACGGGCGAGAAGTTCCCCGACGCCCTGAGCGCCAGCGCCGCAGCCGGCGCGAATCGCGCTCCGGTGGTGCTGACCAACGGAACCGGCTCCACGGTGGACCCCCTCACCCAGCAGATCATCAGCGGCCTCAAGGTCAGTAGCTTGACGATCGCGGGCTCGACGCTCTCGGTCAGCGCCGGCATCGAGCGCTCGATCACGGGCCCGGTGATCACCCGCATCGGCGGGACCGACCGGTACGACACCTCGGAGAAGCTGAACAAGGCGGCCTTCACCTCGGCGACGACCGTCTACCTCGCGACCGGTGAGAAGTTCCCCGACGCCCTGGCCGGAGCCACGGCGGCGGGCTACACCAGGAGCCCGCTCTTCGCGGTCCAGCCCACCTGCGTGCCCCGGGCGGTCCTCGCCGACATCACCGCGTCCAAGGCGACGCAGGTGATCCTGCTCGGCAGCACGGACACGCTGTCCGAGGCGGTGGAGCGCCTGACGCCCTGCAGCTGATCCGCACCGTCGTCCGCTGACGCGATCCGCCCTCCCCACCGGCCCGGCCGGAGCGGAGGGCGGTCCGCGTTCAGGCGCTCCCTCCGACGCGGACCGGCGAGTTCCCGTTATCCTCGACTGGTGCGGACGGTCCCGCGGCCTGCGCTCCGCGTCGGCCGGGGCCCGGCGTCCCGCCCCGGTCCGAGCCTCCGTCAGCGCCTCCGCGCGGAGCAGGGGACCGGCGGGCGACCCGACTCCGCGCAGACCGACGGACTTGAGGACTGGGCATGGCTGAATACATCTACTCGATGGTGCGCGCGCGGAAGGCGGTCGGCGACAAGCTGATCCTGGACGACGTCACCATGTCGTTCCTGCCGGGAGCGAAGATCGGCGTGGTCGGGCCCAACGGCGCCGGCAAGTCGACGATCCTGAAGATCATGGCGGGGCTGGACACGCCGAGCAACGGCGAGGCGCGGCTCAGCCCGGGCTACACCGTCGGCATCCTGATGCAGGAGCCCGAGCTCGACGAGACCAAGACGGTGCTCGAGAACGTCCAGGAGGGCGTGGGCGAGATCAAGGGCAAGATCGACCGCTTCAACGAGATCTCCCTCGCGATGGCCGACCCGGACGCCGACTTCGACAGTCTCCTCGCCGAGATGGGGACCCTGCAGGAGGCGATCGACGCCGCCGACGCCTGGGACCTGGACTCGCAGCTGGAGCAGGCGATGGACGCGCTGCGCACCCCGCCGGGGGACTCCCTCGTCACCAACCTCTCGGGTGGCGAGAAGCGCCGCGTGGCGCTCACCAAGCTCCTCCTGCAGAAGCCCGACCTGCTGCTGCTCGACGAGCCCACCAACCACCTCGACGCCGAGAGCGTGCTCTGGCTCGAGCAGTTCCTCTCGAAGTACCCCGGCGCCGTGCTCGCCGTCACCCACGACCGGTACTTCCTCGACAACGTCGCGGAGTGGATCGCCGAGGTCGATCGCGGACACCTCTACCCCTACGAGGGCAACTACTCGACGTACCTCGAGAAGAAGAGCGCCCGCCTGGAGGTCCAGGGCAAGAAGGACGCCAAGCTCGCCAAGCGGCTCACCACCGAGCTCGACTGGGTGCGCAGCAACGCCAAGGGCCGTCAGGCCAAGTCGAAGGCGCGCCTGGCGCGCTACGAGGAGATGGCGGCCGAGGCCGAGAAGACGCGCGTGCTCGACTTCGAGGAGATCGTCATCCCGGTGGGCCCCCGTCTGGGCTCCCAGGTCATCGACGCGAAGAAGCTGCACAAGCAGTTCGGCGAGCGCGTCCTCATCGACGACCTCAGCTTCACGCTGCCCCGCAACGGCATCGTCGGCGTCATCGGCCCGAACGGCGTCGGCAAGACCACGCTCTTCAAGACGATCGTCGGCTTCGAGCCGCTCGACTCGGGCGACCTGAAGATCGGCGAGACGGTCGACATCTCCTACGTCGACCAGAGCCGCGGCGGCATCGACCCGCAGAAGAACCTGTGGGAGGTCGTCTCCGACGGGCACGACTACATCACCGTCGGGAAGACCGAGATCCCCTCCCGCGCCTACGTCTCGCAGTTCGGCTTCAAGGGCCCGGACCAGCAGAAGAAGGCCGGCGTCCTCTCCGGCGGCGAGCGGAACCGCCTCAACCTCGCGCTGACGCTCAAGCAGGGCGGCAACCTGCTCCTGCTCGACGAGCCCACCAACGACCTCGACGTCGAGACCCTGGGCAGCCTCGAGAACGCGCTCCTCGAGTTCCCGGGCTGCGCCGTGGTCATCACTCACGACCGGTGGTTCCTCGACCGGATCGCGACCCACATCCTCGCCTACGAGGGCACCGAGGAGGACCCGGCCAACTGGTACTGGTTCGAGGGCAACTTCGAGGCGTACGAGGAGAACAAGATCGAGCGCCTCGGCCCGGACGCGGCGAAGCCGCACCGCTCCGCGTACCGCAAGCTCACCCGCGACTGATGCGCCTGCACGTCGCCATCCCGCTGCGCTGGTCGGACTTCGACGCCTACGCGCACGTGAACAACGCCGAGATGCTGCGCCTGCTCGAGGAGGCGCGCATCCAGGCGTTCTGGAAGCCGGACTCGCCGCAGCCCGGCGGGATGGCGACGGCGGTGCTCGACGCACGGCCGGGCGCCGAGTCGATCAGCCTCATCGCCCGGCAGGAGATCGAGTACCTCGCGCCGATCCCGTACATGCGCGCGCCGATCGACGTGGAGCTGTGGATCGGGCGGATCGGCGGGGCGAGCCTCGAGGTCTGCTACGAGCTCTACTCGCCCGCCGGCGTCGTCCCGCGGGTGCTCTTCACGAAGGCGGCCACCACTCTGGTGCTGGTCACGGCCGCGACGGGCAGGCCCCAGCGCATCCCGGAGGAGCTCCGCGAGGCGTGGGGCCCCTATGTCGAGGAGCCCATCACCTTCTCGAAGCGGGGCTGAGCTCAGCCCAGGGGGACGCGGACCATGCCCTCCTGGGCGACGCTCGCCACGAGCACGCCCTCCTGCGTGTAGATGCGCCCGAGCGAGAGCCCGCGTCCGCCGGACGCGCTCGGAGCCTCCTGCACGTAGAGGAGCCACTGGTCCACGCGCGCGGGGCGGTGCCACCACATCGCGTGGTCGAGGCTCGCTATCCGCAGGCCCGGCGTCGTCCACGCCGCACCGTGCCGGCGGAGCGTGGATTCGAGGATCGTGTAGTCGCTCGCATAGGCGAGGGCGGCGCGGTGCAGCATCGGATCGTCCGGCAGCGGTCCGAGCGAGCGCATCCACACGCTCTGGTGCGCGACCCGCTCGGGGTCGGCCCGGAGGTACACCGGCTGCTCGACGTGCCGCACGTCGAAGGGGCGCTGCGTGGCCCAGAAGCTGCCGACCGGGTGGTCGACCCCCGCGAGGATCTCAGCGGTGCTCGGCAGCGACTCCGGGTCGGGGATCCCCTCCGGCATCGGCGCCTGGTGGTCGAGGCCCTCGTCCTCGGTCTGGAACGAGGCGATCATCGAGAGGATGGGGCGTCCGTTCTGGTAGGCCTGCGTCCGCCGCGTGCAGAAGGAGCGGCCGTCGTGGATCCGGTCGACCGAGAACGTGATCGGCAGGGAGACGTCCCCGGGGCGGAGGAAGTACCCGTGCATCGAGTGCACGGAGCGCCCCTCGACGGTGCGACCGGCCGCGATGAGCGACTGCGCGAGGACCTGGCCGCCGAAGACCCGCCCCTCGGGCATCCACTGCGAGGGACCCGTCGAGATGTCCTCGCTGGTGCGGGCGCCGGTGTCCGTCAGGTCGAGCGCGGTGAGGAACGAGGACAGGGGATCGGGCACGGTACCTCCGGGGTGTCGGGCGGTCGGGCGAGCGGCCTCGGGTAAGTTTATCGACGCGATGAGTTCGTCCTTCTCCCTGGCGGATCCGCCCAGCCTGTCGGATCTGCGCGTCTTCCTCGGCCGTTCGGCCCGGGTCGAGGACGGTGCGGTCCGGCTCCTCGCCGACGACCACGTGCTGGCCGCCTACACGCCGATCCTCCAGCCCCGCGGTCTGCTCGACCGCTCCGCGACCGTGCTGGGCCTGCGCGTCTTCGCGCTCGACGAGCCCGCCGGCTTCGACCGGGTCGTGCCGATCCGTGCGCTGTCGGACCGCCTCGCCCGCCTGCAGTGGGAGCCGGGCGGAGCGGACGGCAAGCCGGTCGTCCTGCCCGACGGCGACGACGCGACGGCGGGGCCCTGGGCGGGCGTCTCCCCGCCCCGCGGTGGCTGGACCCGGCGCGAGCCCGTGGACCCGGGCTTCCTGGAGCGCGTCGCGCGCGAGGGGATCGACGAGATCGCGGCGGCCGTCGGCTCCGAGACGGGCGAGCAGATCGTCGGCCGCGTGCGGTCGAGCGTCTGGGGCCGCCCGCTCGACGGCCTCGAGGACGTCCCGGCGGGAGCGGCGTTCGCCCTCTTCGCGCTCGGGTTCCTCGGCGCCGACGACCCGGTCGCCCTGCTCGAGAGCGGCGCCTGGCGCCGCCTCACCTCACGGCGCGGACACGTGCTGGTCCGCACCCCGGGCTGAGCGGCTACTCCTCGAAGGTGTTCACCATCGCGTGGGCGGCGCGCTCCAGGTAGTCCCAGAGCAGGGCGTCGTCGGCCGGAGCGAGCTCGAGATCGTCGACGGCCGTCCGCATGTGCTGGAGCCAGTGGTCGCGGGCCTCGGGGTTGATCCGGAACGGCTGGTGCCGCATCCGCAGGCGCGGGTGGCCACGCTCCTCGCTGTAGGTGCCCGGGCCGCCCCAGTACTGCTCGAGGAAGCCGGTCAGCCGCTGGATCGCGCCCTCGAGGTCGTGCTCGGGGTACATCGGCCAGAGGACCTCGTCCTCGCGGACGCCCTCGTAGAAGCGGCGGACCAGGCGCTCGAACGTCGGCCGGCCGCCGATGTGCTCCCAGAAGCTGCGCAGTGGAGGCGTGCCGCCGATCTGCAGGCCGCTCACGAGCGCGCTCCCGTCGGGCCGGAGGTGCCGCCGCCGTCCTGGGGCGGCGTCCCGCTCCCGCGCCGCAGCGCGCGGGGGAGTCGCACGGGCTTGCCGTGCTCGGTGCTGATCGTGGGGGAGGGCGTGGTCCGCGGCGGTTTGGCGCCTCCGACGCTCGTCGCCCCCTCGAAGCCCTCGAGGACCACGGTGGCCAGCGAGGGGAGCTTCACGTCGAGCGCGTCGAGCGACTTCTTCAGGCGCAGGCGCAGCTCGCGGGCGACGTCGTCCTTGGCGGTGGTGCGGGTCTTGACCACGACCCGGATGACCAGGGCGTCGTCGGCGATGGACTCCAGGCCCCAGAGCTCGGGCTTGTCGATGATCCGGGCCCGCCAGCGACTGCTCGCCGCCAGCTCGTTCGCTGTCGCGAGGACCGTGGACTGCACCTGCTCGAGGTCCGTCTCGTAGGGCACGGCCAGGTCGACGATGACGCGCGACCAGCCCTGCGACATGTTCCCGACCCGGACGATCTCGCCGTTGCGGACGAACCAGAGGGTGCCGTTGACGTCGCGGATCTGCGTCACCCGGACGCCGACCGACTCGACCACGCCCGTCGCCTGCCCGGTGTCGACGACGTCGCCGACCCCGAGCTGGTCCTCCGCGACCATGAACAGCCCGTTGAGGACGTCCTTGACGATGTTCTGCGCGCCGAAGCCGAGGCCCGCGCCGAGGGCGGCCGTCAGCAGGGCGAAGGAGCCGATGAGGTCCTTGTCGATCGTCGTCACGATCATGACCAGGGCGATGACGACGATCAGGATCGAGCTCAGGTTGTTGAGGATCGACCCGAGCGTGCGCGTGCGCTGCACCACCCGCACGGCCGCGAGCGGCGACGCGGCGATCGACTGGGTGTCCTCGACGCGCTGGCGGCGCTTCACTCCCGACACGATCTGGTCGACGACGCGGCCGATCACGAAGTGGGCGATGACGCGCACCAGCAGCGCGCCCAGCACGATCCCGAGGATCGCGACCACCTTCCAGAAGGGCTCGGACTCGAAGAAGGAGACGGTGGCGGCGACAGGGTCCGGGGTGGAGGTCTGAAGAAGCAGCATGACCGCTCCAGGCTACGGGACGCCTCCCTCCGAGACGGGTGCACGAGCTCCGCGCGCGTATAGATTCGAGTCGGGTCCGCTCGGACCCGGACACCGCCCTGGGAAGGACGCCCGATGCTCCACTCCACCCGGACTCCCGCCGAGAAGCGCCGCCTCTTCCGCGAGCGCCTCGCCTCGGGCGAGCTGCTGCAGCTGCCCGGCGCGTTCACTCCGCTCTCCGCGCGCCTCATCGAGGCGAAGGGCTTCGACGGGATCTACGTCTCGGGCGCCGTGCTCTCGGCCGAGCTGGGGCTGCCGGACATCGGGCTCACCACGCTCAGCGAGGTGGCCGGCCGCTCGCAGCAGATCGCGCGCCTGACCGACCTGCCGGTCCTCGTCGACGCGGACACCGGCTTCGGCGAGCCGCTGAACGTCGCGCGCACGGTCCAGATGCTCGAGGACGCCGGAGTCGCGGGGCTGCACATCGAGGACCAGGTGAACCCCAAGCGCTGCGGGCACCTCGACGGCAAGGCGGTCGTCGACGAGGCGACCTCGGTGCGGAGGATCGCGGCGGCCGTCGACGCGCGCCGCGACTCCGATCTGGTGATCATGGCCCGCACCGACATCCGCGCCCTCGACGGCCTGCCGGCCGCGATCGACCGCACCAAGCGCCTCGTCGACGCCGGAGCAGACGCGGTGTTCCCCGAGGCGATGCGCGACCTGTCCGAGTTCGAGGCCGTGCGCGCCGCGATCGACGTGCCGATCCTCGCCAACATGACCGAGTTCGGCAAGAGCGAGCTGTTCACCGCGCAGCAGCTCGCCGACGTCGGCGTGAACGTCGTGATCCACCCGGTCTCGCTGCTCCGGATCGCGATGGGCGCCGCGATGCGGGCACTCGACGCCCTCAAGGCGGAGGGCTCGCTCCGCTCGGAGGTCCCGGGCATGCAGACGCGCGCCGAGCTCTACGAGCTCCTCGACTACGCCTCGTACAGCCGCTTCGACGAGGGCGTCTTCGACTTCTCGCTCGCCGACCACTACGGCGCCTGAGCGCGCCGACCCGCATGAACCGGCGGCGCTCCCCGGCGCCGCCGCCCGCCTCTCGCGAAGGAGCGAAGGATGAGCACGACCGATCAGGACATCCGCAAGGGACTCGTGGGGGTCGTCGTCGACACGACGGCCGTCTCGAAGGTCGACCCGGCGTCGAACTCGCTGCTCTACCGCGGCTACCCCGTGCAGGAGCTCGCGGCGGGGACCTCGTTCGAGGACGTGGCCTGGCTGCTCTGGCACGGCGAGCTCCCCACTGCGGAGGAGACGGCCGGGCTGGCCGCCGTGGAGCGGGCCCACCGCGCCCTGGCCCCCGAGGTGCGCACCGTGATCGACCTGCTGCCGCTGTCGGCGCACCCGATGGACGTGGTGCGGACGGCGGTGAGCGTCCTGGGCGCGCTCGAGGAGGATCCGGACGCCGACGCTCCCGAGGCCGTGCTGGAGCGCTCCGTGCGGCTCTGGGCGGCACTGCCGGCGATCGTCGCCTACGCTCAGCGCCGCCTGCGCGGCCTCGAGCCGATCGATCCGCGCGACGACCTCGACTACTCCGAGAACTTCCTCTGGACGACCTTCGGCGAGGTGCCGGAGCCGGTCGTCGTCGACGCGTTCCGCGTCTCGCTGGTGCTCTACGCCGAGCACTCCTTCAACGCCTCGACCTTCACGGCCCGCGTCGTGACGTCGACGCTGTCGGACGTCCACTCCGCCGTGACCGCCGCCGTCGGAGCGCTCAAGGGACCGCTCCACGGCGGGGCGAACGAGGCCGTGCTGCACGTGCTCGACGAGGTCGGCACCGGACCGGAGGCGGACCGGCGGTCCCGCGAGTGGCTCGCCGAGGCGCTCGGGCAGCGCCGGAAGGTCATGGGGTTCGGCCACCGGGTCTACAAGTCGGGCGACTCGCGGGTGCCGACCATGGACGCCGCTCTCCGGCGGCTCGCCGCGCACGAGGGGGCCGGCGAGATGATGGAGCTGTACGACGCCCTGGCCGCGGCGATGGCCGAGCGGACGGGGATCCTGCCGAACCTCGACTACCCGTCCGGCCCCGCCTACCGGCTGATGGGCTTCGACACCGGGATCTTCACTCCGCTGTTCGTCGCCGCGCGGGTGGTGGGCTGGACGGCCCACGTGATCGAGCAGCGGGGCTCGAACGCGCTCATCCGGCCGCTGTCCGCCTACGACGGGCCGGAGCGCCGCTCGGTCCCGCAGCGCTAGGCGCCGGGAGAGGGGACAGCCGCCCGGTCCCGCAGCGCCGAGCGCCGGGGGACCGGGCGGCTCACTGTCAGCCCCGGGTGTCGCGCTCCTGGGCCCGGAGCGCACGCTCCACGCCGGCCAGGTTCTCGATCACGAGTCGGCGCAGCGCCGGGACCTCCGGGTTCGCGTCGAGCCAGGCGCGGGTGGAGTCGACGATCTCCTGCGATGGCGCGGCGGCCGGGTAGAAGCCGACGACCAGGTACTCGGCGATCTTGTAGCTCTTCGACTCCCAGAGGGAGCTGAGGGCGTCGAAGTAGACCGGGACCATCGCGTCGAGCAGGCGCGGGTCGGCGGAGCGCTGGAAGCCCAGGCCCGTCGAGCGGACGATCGTGTTCGGTGCCGAGTCGTCGGCCGTGACGGAGTCCCAGGCCGCGCGCTTCGCCTCCGCGGTCGGCAGTGCGGCACGGGCGTGCGCGGCCGACTGCTGGCCGGTCGCCGTGTTGTCCGAGGCGAGCGCCGCGTCGATGTCGTCAGCGCCCGCACGCCCGCCTGCGACGAGAGCGATCAGCAGCTCCCAGCCGAGGTCGGTGTCGATGTCGAGGCCGCCGAGGGCGGTGGAGCCGTCGAGCAGCGCCTGCACGGCCTCGAGGTGCGCCGGGGTGGACGCGATCGCGGCGAAGAACTTCACGAACTGGAACTGCGCGTCGCTGCCCGGCCCGGCGCCCTGCGCGAGCGTCCACAGCTGATCGCCCGCCTCCTCGAGGACCTCGGCCCGGTACTCCGGAGCGACGTACTGGGTGGCGGTGGCGACGAGCTGGTTGAGCACCGTCCGCAGGGTCGTGGACTCGGTCTCGGTCGCGACGTTGCCCAGGACGAGGCGGACGAAGTCGCGCGGCGCCGACTCGGCGTCGCGGGTCGAGTCCCAGACCGAGCCCCAGACCAGCGAGCGGGCCAGTGGGCTGTCGATGCTCGCGAGGTGCTCGACGGCCACGGCGAGCGAGGCGTCGTCGAGGCGGACCTTCGCGTAGGCGAGGTCGTCGTCGTTGAGCAGCACGAGCGCCGGACGGGTGCGGCCGATCAGCTCGGGCACCTCGGTGCGCTCCCCGTCGACGTCCAGCTCGAGGCGCTCGACGCGGACGAGGCGCTCGCCCTCGAAGTCGTACAGGCCGATCGCCAGGCGGTGCGGGCGGATCGTCGGGTACTCCTCGACCGCGGTCTGCAGGATCGCGAAGGACGCGATCGCTCCGCTCTCGTCGACCGCGATCTCGGGGCGGAGCGTGTTCACGCCGGCCGTCTCGAGCCACTGCGCCGACCACTCGGTGAGGTCGCGCCCGCTGGTGGCCTCCAGCTCGACCAGCAGGTCGCGCAGCTCCGTGTTCGAGAAGGCGTGCTTGACGAAGTACTCGTGGACGCCGGCGAGGAACTCCTTCTCGCCGACCCACGCGACGAGCTGCTTGAGCACCGAGGCGCCCTTGGCGTAGGTGATGCCGTCGAAGTTGACCTGGACGTCCTCGAGGTCGTTGATGGTCGCGACGATCGGGTGGGTCGAGGGCAGCTGGTCCTGGCGGTAGGCCCAGCTCTTCTCCATCGCGGCGAAGGTGGTCCACGCCTCGGTCCACTCCGTCGCCTCCGCGGTGGCGAGGGTGGAGGCGTACTCGGCGAACGACTCGTTGAGCCAGAGGTCGTTCCACCACTTCATCGTGACCAGGTCGCCGAACCACATGTGGGCGAGCTCGTGGAGGATCGTGACGACCCGGCGCTCCTTGATCGCGTCCGTCACCTTGGAGCGGAACACGTAGGTCTCGGTGAAGGTCACCGCTCCCGCGTTCTCCATCGCGCCGGCGTTGAACTCGGGGACGAACAGCTGGTCGTACTTCGCGAACGGGTACGGGACGCCGAACTTCTCCTCGTAGAAGGCGAAGCCCTGCTTCGTCTTCTCGAACACGTAGTCGGCGTCGAGGAAGGGCGCGAGCGAGGCCCGGGCGAAGACCCCCAGCGGGATGGTGCGGCCGTCGGAGGAGACGAGCGAGTCGGTCTCGACTACGTAGGGTCCGGCGACGAGGGCCGTGATGTAGGAGGAGATGCGCGGGGTGGGCTCGAAGCTCCAGGTCGCGATCCCCTCGCCCGCCGGGACCGGCTCGGGAGTGGGCTGGTTCGACACGACCTGCCACTGCGCGGGTGCGGTGACGGTGAAGCGGAACTCGGCCTTGAGGTCCGGCTGCTCGAACACCGCGAAGACGCGGCGGGAGTCGGGCACCTCGAACTGCGAGTACAGGTACACCTCGCCGTCGACGGGGTCGACGAAGCGGTGCAGGCCCTCGCCCGTGTTGGTGTAGAGCATGTCGGCGACGACGGTGAGCTCGTTGTCCGCAGCCAGGGAGTCGAGGCGGATCCGGACGCCGTCGGCGACGTCGGCGGGGTCGAGCTCCGCGCCGTTGAGGGTGACGGAGTGGACCGTGCCCGTGACGGCGTCGATGAAGCTCGAGGCGCCCTCGGTGGCGGAGAAGCGCACCGTGGTGGTGCTGAGGAAGGTCTCGGCTCCCCGGGTCAGGTCGAGGGCGATGTCGTAGTCGTGGACCTGGATCAGCGAGGCGCGCTCCTGCGCCTCGCTCCGGGTGAGGTTGTCTCCTGGCACGGGGGTGCTCCATCCGTTCGTCTCGGGCGCTGCCGCGGGCGCCGGGGTGCGGGCGCCGCCGATCCACCCTAGAGCTGCCGGGACCCGCCGTGGAGCCCCGTGGCGCCGATCCTGCGGAGCCGCCGGGGAGCGCGGACGCGGCCCCGGCGAGCGGCGTAGCGTGTCCCCATGACCTCTGTGGACTTCTGGTTCGACCCCTCCTGCCCGTGGGCCTGGATGACCTCGCGATTCGTGGACGAGGTGACCCCCGCGCGCGACCTCGACGTGCAGTGGCACATCATGAGCCTCGCCGTCCTCAACGAGGACAAGGACGTGGACGACTCGTACCGCGCCTTCCTCCCGCGCGCGCTGCGCTACACGCGCCTGGTCGCCGCCGTCGCCGAGCGCGAGGGCCGCG
Source organism: Rathayibacter sp. AY1C4 (assembly GCF_002932195.1). Lineage (NCBI taxonomy): Bacteria > Bacillati > Actinomycetota > Actinomycetes > Micrococcales > Microbacteriaceae > Rathayibacter > Rathayibacter sp. AY1C4. The sequence goes on from NZ_PSWE01000016.1 coordinate 29,864, forward strand.
AGCACGTCAAGCCGCTCTACGACGCGCTCGGCACCCGGATCCACCCGGGCGGGCGCACCGACGTCGACGCGGTGATCGCCGAGTCGCTCGCCGAGCTCGGCCTGCCCGCGGAGCTCGCCGCCCACGCCGACTCGGACGAGCACGACGAGCCGATGCGCGCCTCCCACTTCGACGGGATCGAGCGGGTCGGCCAGGACGTCGGCACCCCGGTCATCGCGATCGGCGACGTCGCCTTCTTCGGCCCCGTCATCTCGCCGATCCCGAGGGGCGAGCAGGCGCTGACCCTCTGGGACGGCATCGTCGCCGCCGCCTCCTTCGACGGCTTCTTCGAGCTCAAGCGCTCGCGGACCCGCGACCCGCAGTTCGACTGAGCCGACCCGCGGTACTCTGGCTCCCGGCCCGGGCACCGCGGGTCCCAGACGGCTCTTCCGGAGGAGTTCTCTCGTGCGCATCCACATCGCCACGGACCACGCAGGGCTGGACTTCAGCCGTCACCTGATCGAGCACCTCGGCGCCGCCGGTCATGACGTGATCGACCACGGCCCCACGTCCTACGACCCGCTGGACGACTACCCGTCCTTCTGCATCAACGCCGCCGCCGCGGTCGTCCGCGATCAGGAGGCGGGGGTCGAGGCTCTCGGCGTCGTCTTCGGCGGCTCGGGCAACGGCGAGCAGATCGCGGCGAACAAGGTCGCGGGCGTGCGCGCGGCGCTCGTGTGGAATCTGAGCACCGCCGTGCTGGCCCGCCAGCACAACGACGCGAACGTCATCTCGATCGGGGCCCGCCAGCACTCCGTCGAGGAGGCCACCGGCTTCATCGACGCGTTCGTCGCCGAGCCCTTCACCTTCGAGGAGCGGCACGTGCGCCGCATCGCGCAGCTCGCCGAGTACGAGGCCACCGGCGACATCGCCGGCCGGGTCGTCGACTCCGCCGCGAAGGAGCGCTGAGTGCCCGAGGGGCACTCCGTCCACCGGATCGCCCTGCAGTTCGAGCGCGACGTCGTCGGGCACCGCGTCGCGACCAGCAGCCCCCAGGGTCGCTTCACCGAAGGAGCCGCGCTCCTCGACGGGCGCGAGGTCCTCGAGTCCACGGCCGTCGGCAAGCACCTGCTGCTGCGCTTCGAGGGCGACCTGACGCTGCACGTCCACCTCGGCCTCTACGGTGCGTGGGACTTCCTCGGGCACGTCTCGCCGCTGTTCCCGGACGGCAAGGCGGGCAGCAGCATCGGCGCTCCCCGGCGCCGCCGCGCCGTGCGCCTCTCCGAGACGGAGCACGAGACCGACTCCGATCTCGACGAGTTCCCGCCGCCGCCCGTGGGCGCGGTGCGCGTGCGCATCATGACGGAGGAGACGGTCGCCGACCTGCGCGGCCCCACCGCCTGCGAGGTGATGGATCCCGCCCAGGTGGAGGCCCTCCTCGCCCGCCTCGGTCCGGATCCGGCCGACGACGACTCCGACGAGGCGCGCGACCGCTTCGTGAACCGGCTCCGCAGGACGGCGACGCCGGTCGGGCTGGTGCTGATGGACCAGTCCGTGGTCAGTGGCATCGGCAACATCTACCGCGCGGAGCTGCTCTACCGCGCCGGCCTCGACCCGCACACTCCCGGCAAGCAGGTGCCGCTGGAGCTCGCACAGGAGCTGTGGCGGGACTGGGCGGACCTGCTCGAGGACGGCATCCGGACCGGGATGATGATCACGCGCCGCGGCCTGACGAAGACCGAGCGCTCGAAAGCCGTCCGCAGCCGCGCCGAGCGCAACTACGTCTACAAGCGCGAGGGCCTGCCCTGCCGCGTCTGCGGCACGAACGTGCTGCTCGAGGAGATCGGCGCGCGCAAGCTCTACTGGTGCCCGGTGTGCCAGTCGTGAGCGCGGGTGGAGAGCGGTCGGCCCGGTCGCGCACCCGCCGAGCCGTCCGCCCCGCGCTCCGCGAGGCCGCCCGATGACCGGCGGTCTCCTGCTCCGGGGCGCCCGCCTCCTCGGCTCGTCCCGACCCGGTGCCGTGCTCCTGCGCGACGGCCGCGTGGAAGCGGTCGGACCGGACGCCGCCGCCGCCCCGGGCGACGAGGTGCGCGACCTCGACGGGCGCTGGGTGCTCCCCGGCCTCTGGGACGAGCACGTCCACTTCTCCCAGTGGGCGATGACGGCCCCGCGCCTGGACGTCTCGTCAGCCGACTCGGCCCGCGGAACGGCGGACGCGGTCCGACGTCGCCTGGCGGAGGAGCCCGGTACCGGCACGCTGATCGGCTTCGGCTTCCGCGACGGCCTCTGGCCGGAGCCGCCGACGACCGCGCTCCTGGACGAGGTCTCTCCGGAGCGGCCCGTCGTGCTGATCAGCGGCGACCTGCACTGCGCCTGGCTGAACTCCGCCGCGTACCGGCGCTACGCCGTCGCTCCCGAGCCCGAGCTGCTGCGCGAGGACGCCTGCTTCGAGCTCGTCACCGCACTCGGCGCCCTCGGCGACGACGAGCTCGACGCACTCGCCGACGCTGCGGCGCAGCGGGCTGCGGCTCGCGGGGTGGTCGGCGTCGTCGACCTCGAGATGCGCTGGAATGTGGGGGACTGGCCCCGTCGCGTCGCTGGCGGAGCACGCTCCCTCCGCGTCGACACCGGCGTCTACCGCGACCACCTCGACCGCGCCCTCGCGGAGGGACTGCGCACTGGCGACGAACTCGACGGCGGTGACGGCCTGCTGCGGATGGGCCCGCTCAAGGTCCTGATCGACGGCTCCCTCAACACGAGGACCGCCTATTGCGCCCACCCCTACGCCGACCACGACGGCAACGGCGTCCTCACCGTGGAGCCCGCCGAGCTGGACGAGCTGCTCGCCCGCGCGGCCGCCGGGGGCATCCGCTCCACCGTGCACGCGATCGGAGACGCCGCGGCGACGCTGGCTCTGGACGCGCTCGGCCGGGTCGGCGGGGGCCGGATCGAGCACGCTCAGCTGCTCGCGGAGACCGACCTTCCGCGGTTCGCCGCGCTCGGCGTGGAGGCCGGAGTGCAGCCCGCGCACGCGCTCGACGACCGCGAGGTGGCGGAGCGGTACTGGCCGGGACGCACCGGCCGGGCGTTCCCGCTGCGCTCGCTGCTCGACTCCGGGGCCCGCGTGGTGCTCGGCTCGGACGCTCCGGTCGCTCCGCTCGACCCGTGGGTCGCGATCTCGGCCGCGGTCGCGCGGGCGCTGCCGGGCGACGAGCCCTGGCATCCGGAGCAGCGGGTGAGCGTCGAGGAGGCGATCGTCGCCTCGACCCGGGTGCGCCGGCTCACGCCCGCGGCCGACGATCCCGCCGATCTGGTGGTGGTCGACCGCGATCCGCTCGCCGCCGATGCAGGAGCCCTCCGATCCATGCCGGTCGCCGCGACCCTCCTGGCGGGCCGCTTCACGCACGGCGGCTGACCCGCGCCCGTCGCGACACCGGCTGCTCCGGATCGCGCGGACGGGCCCGGGAACGACGACGGCCCGCGGGATCCGAGGATCCGCAGGCCGGTCGAGGCGTGGTGCTCAGCTCTCGCTGACGTGGGCGAAGAGGAACCAGCGGTCCTTCTCGAGGCCGCGGCCGATCTCGATCGCGACGTCCTGGCTGCTCGCGTCGATCTCGGCGAGCTCGGCGATCGCCGTGTTGACGGTCGCGATGGCGACGTCCATCTGGCGGATGATCTCGACGATCGCGTTCTCGGAGCGCTGGAAGCCGGGGGTGAGGGGTTCGGACCGCGTCGCCGAGGCGACGGTCTGGATGCGGGCGTCGACCGGGAGGCCGAGGGCGACGACGCGCTCCGCGGCGAGGTCGGCCCACTCGATGGCGCGGCCGACGATCGCGTCGAGCAGCTCGTGGACGCCGATGAAGTTGGCGCCGCGGACGTGCCAGTGCGCCTGCTTGCCGTTGACGGCGAGCGCGGTCATCTCGATGACGACGGGGCTGAGGAACTGAGCGACTCCGGATGCGACATCCGGGTTCGACGAGGTGAGCGACGTGACGGACGTGGTGGACATCGTCTGGTCCTTTCGAGAGGGGGTGACTGATCGTCAACAGTACGCAGATCCCTCGGCGCCGCAAGGAAGCGCAGGCTCGGCTCAGTCCGGTGAAGGACAGGCTCACCTCGGTCGCGGAGGGGCGTCACGGGGGCTTCCCCCCGGGTGCCCGGAGCCGTGCCGCCGGTACGCTCGACCGGGTCGCGGCGGCGGCGGGAGCGGACAGGAGGCGCGGATGAGCGGAGCATCGACGGCCCTCGGCGAGGCCTCGCGCGCCTACCTCCGGCTCTGGCGCGGACTGCCCCGGGAGGTGGTCGCGCTGGTGGCCGCGATCCCGGTCGCGCTCCTCGGCGCCTTCTGCGCCGGCGTCGCGCTGGCCGTCGCGCTCGGGCTCGTCGGAGTCCTGATCGGCCTGGTGTTCCTGCCTGCCGCCCTCTATACGGCGCGCTTCTTCTCGCGGGCCGCCGTCGGCCTCGACGTGCTGGCCGGACGGCCCGCCGTCCCCCGGCCGCAGTGGCGGCGACCGCCCTCCTCCGTCACTCCGTCGACCTTCGCCCTCTACGGTCCGGTGATCGACGGGCACTACTGGCTCGCTCTCCTGCACACGCTCGTCGTGGCTCCGGTGCTCGCGCTGCTGTCCGGACTGCTCCTGGCGCTGTGGACCTGGGCGGGCCCGGGCACGGTGGCCGCCGCGCTCACGGGGGCCCCCGGTCCGGCCCGCCTGCTGGCCGAGAGCGGAGCAGCTCTGCTGGGCGCCCCGCAGCCTCCGGCGGGACTGGTCGCCGCGGCGACGGTCGCCACGACCGTCCTCTTCGTCTCGACCCTGCCGTTCGCCACCCGCGGTCTCTCCCTCCTGCACTGGCTGGTCGACCGTCTCCTGCTCGGCCCGTGGGAGTCGGAGGCGCTCCAGCGCGAGGTCGCCGAGCTGAGCGCCTCCCGCGGCGCAGCCGTCGCCGCCGAGGACCGCGCGCTGCGCCGGCTCGAGCGCGACATCCACGACGGCCCGCAGCAGCGCCTGATCCGGGTGCAGATGGACCTGGCCTCGGCCCGCAACCGACTCGCCGCCGACCCGGAGTCCGCCGCCCGCCTGGTCGACGAGGCTCGCGAGCACGTGCGCGCCGCGCTCGACGAGCTGCGCGCCCTCTCCCGCGGAGTGGCGCCGCCGATCCTGCAGGACCGGGGCTTCGAGGCGGCGGTGCACTCGCTCGCCGAGCTCAGCCCGGTGCCGGTCGAGGTCCTCACCGAGCACCCCGTGGCGGACGTCCCGCCCGAGGTCGAGCGCAGCGTCTACTTCGTCGTCGCCGAGCTGCTCGCCAACGCCTCCAAGCACTCCCGTGCCCGATCGGTGCGGGTGCACCTCGACACCCGCGACTCCGGCACTCCGGGGGAGCGATGGCTCGACGCCTGGGTGGTGGACGACGGAGTCGGCGGGGCGTCGCCGGTCGCCGGTCACGGTCTCGAGGGGGTCGGCGGGCGCGTCCGGGGCCTGCGCGGGATCCTGAGCGTGGAGTCGCCGGTCGGCGGGCCGACCACGGTCGGGGTGCACGTCCCCTACCGCCCGGCCGCCCTATCCTGAGGGCGTGCCCGTGATCCGCGTCGCCATCGCCGAGGACTCGGTCCTCCTGCGCGAGGGCCTGGTCCGCCTCTTCGAGGACGCGGGGTTCGCCTCCGTCGGCGCCTTCGGGGACGCGGACGCCCTGCTCGCCGATCTGGCGCGGGACCCGGCCGGGGTCGACGTCGCCGTGCTCGACGTCCGGATGCCGCCGACCTTCCGCGACGAGGGCGTCCGCGCGGCGCTGGAGATCCGCCGGCGCTACCCGCAGGTGTCGGTTCTGCTGCTCAGCCAGTACGTCGAGGTCACCTACGCGCAGGAGCTGCTCGGCTCCGGCGACGGCGGACTCGGCTACCTCTTGAAGGACCGGGTCGCCTCCGTGGAGGAGCTGCGCGACGCCGTCGAGCGCGTCGCAGCGGGCGGAACAGTCCTCGACCCGCAGGTCGTCGCCTCGCTCCTGCAGCGCAACCGCGACCCGCTCGCCTCGCTGACCCCGCGGGAGCGGGAGGTGCTGGAGCAGATGGCCCAGGGGCGCACGAACGCGGGCATCGCCTCCGCTCTCTTCGTCGGCGTGGGCGCCGTGGAGAAGAACGTGACCGCGATCTTCCAGAAGCTCGGGCTCGAGGACTCGGGCTCCGACCACCGGCGGGTGCTGGCGGTCCTCGCCTTCCTGCGCGCCGGGCGCTGACCACCGGAGAAGAGGAGAACCCGATGCCGTCGAGTCCTGCGGAGGGCGCCCGCGTCCTCGCCCTGACCGGGGGACGCGCCCCGGAGATCGCCGACACCGCGTGGGTCGCTCCGGGCGCCACCGTGATCGGCTCCGTGCGCCTGGGGGAGCGGGCGAGCGTCTGGTACGGCGCCGTCCTGCGCGCGGAGCACGCGCGGATCGAGCTCGGCGCCGGCAGCAACCTCCAGGACGGCGTCGTCGTCCACGTCGACGCCGACTACGACGCGGTCATCGGCGCCGGAGTCTCGGTCGGGCACAACGCCGTGCTGCACGGCTGCACCCTCGAGGACGACGTGCTGGTCGGCATGAGCGCGACCGTCCTGAACGGGGCCGTCGTCGGCACCGGCTCGCTGATCGCCGCGGGCGCCGTCGTCCTCGAGGGGACGGTCGTCCCGCCGGGCTCGCTGGTGGCGGGCGTCCCCGGGAGGGTCCGGCGGGAGCTGACGGAGGAGGAGCGCGAGGGCATCCGCCGGAACGCCGCCTCGTACCTCGCCCTGACGGAGGAGCACCGCGGCGCGGTCGGCTGAGCACGCCCGGAACGCCTCGGAACGACGAAGAGCCCCGGACATCCGGGGCTCTTCGAGAGGAGAGGGGCTGACGAGAATCGAACTCGCATCATCTGTTTGGAAGACAGAGGCTTTACCACTAAGCTACAGCCCCGGATCGGCGGCCTGACGACCGCGAACCGGTGCGACCGGTTCTCTCGACCGGGCACCAGGACAGCGTAGTACATCGCGCGAGCACCGTGGACACCCCGGTCGTCCTCCGCCGCGCGGTTCCGGTCGCCGTTGCCGCGGTGCAGTACACTTGCGAAGGCCATTTCGGCGTGTCGCGCAAGCGCACGTGCGGGGACGGCTCGACGAGAGTCTCACGCACGGTGCCCAGGCCCGCGCATCCGGGGCGTAGCTCAGCTTGGCTAGAGCGCCCGCTTTGGGAGCGGGAGGTCGCAGGTTCGAATCCTGTCGCCCCGACCACGAGTACTCATCGTGACGACATCGACCCGTGACGACCGTCATCCGGCGCCGACACCAACCAGCACAGGAGATCCCCTCACGTGAAGACCACGGTAGAACAGCTGAGCCCGACCCGCGTGAAGCTCGCGATTTCGGTCACCCCGGACGAGCTCGGCCCCAGCATCACGCACGCCTACGGCCACATCGCCGAGCAGATCAACGTCCCCGGCTTCCGCAAGGGCAAGGTCCCGCCCGCCATCGTCGACCAGCGCGTCGGCAAGGCCGCGGTGCTCGAGCACGCGGTCAACGAGGGCCTCGACGGCTTCTACCGCGAGGCCGTCCGCGAGACCGAGGTCCGCCCCCTGGGCCGCCCGCAGGCCGACATCGTCGCCTGGCCGAGCGACAAGGACTTCACCGGCGACCTCGAGCTCGCCATCGAGGTCGACGTGCGCCCCGAGATCACCGTCCCGGACTACGACGGCATCGAGCTCACCGTCGAGGCGGCCGAGGTCACCGACGCCGACGTCGACGCCGAGCTGGACAAGCTCCGCAGCCGCTTCGGCACCCTGGTCACCGTGGACCGCCCGGCGAAGACCGGCGACTTCGCGCAGATCGACCTGGTCGCCTCCATCGACGGCGTCGAGGTCGACACCGCCAACGCCATCTCGTACGAGCTCGGCTCGGGCGAGCTGATCGAGGGCATCGACGAGGCGCTCGACTCGCTCACCGCGGGCGAGAGCACCACGTTCACCGCTCCGCTGCTCGGCGGCGACCACGCCGGCGAGCAGGCCGAGATCGCCGTCGCGCTCACCGCCGTCAAGGAGCGCGAGCTCCCCGAGGCCGACGACGACTTCGCGCAGATCGCCAGCGAGTTCGACACCATCGCCGAGCTGCGCGAGTCGCTCAAGGAGCAGGCCGCTCAGCAGAAGACCTTCGGCCAGGGCGGCGAGGCCCGCGAGAAGCTCGTCGAGGCGCTGCTCGCCCTCGTCGAGGTCCCCGTGCCCGCCGGTCTCGTCGAGGACGAGGTGCACCGCCACCTCGAGGGCGAGAACCGCCTCGAGGACGACGAGCACCGCGCCGAGGTCAAGGAGGCCAGCGAGAAGACCTTCAAGACGCAGATCCTCCTCGACCACGTCGTCGAGCAGGAGAAGGTCCAGGTCAGCCAGGACGAGCTCACGCAGTACCTCATCCAGGGTGCGGCGCAGTACGGCATGGAGCCGAACGAGTTCATCAAGATCCTGTCCGAGAACAACCAGATCGGCCAGATGGTCGGCGAGGTCGCCCGCAACAAGGCGCTCGCGATCGTCCTCGGCAAGGCGAAGGTCACCGACACCGAGGGCAACGCCGTCGACCTGACCGCGTTCACCGCGGTCCCCGGTGACGACGAGGCCGTCGAGGCCTCCGACGAGGCCGTCGCCTCGGACGAGACCGAGGTCGCGGAGGAGGCTCAGGCCGACGCCGACGCCGAGGTCCCCGCCGAGCCCGTCGCCGAGGAGCCCGCCGCCGAGGAGGAGCCCGCCCCGGCCCCCAAGAAGAAGCGCGCGCCGGCCAAGAAGAAGGCCGCCGCTCCCGCCGAGGAGACCCCGGCCGCGGAGTAGTCGCCGCGAGCACGTCAGGAGCCGCCCCCCGATCCGTCGGAGGGCGGCTCCTCTCGTTGGGGGGGCTCCGGTCCGCCCCGGGCGAACACGGGCGACTCCCGCTCCGCCCCGGGCGAACACGGGCGACTCCCGCTCCGCCCCGGGCGAACACGGCCGGATCGGCCTGGCGGCGTCCGATAGATTCGCCTCCGAAGCGACAACTGAAACGGAGCAATACATGGCCGACATGGTTATGCCCAACAGTGTTTTCGACCGCCTGCTCAAGGACCGGATCATCTGGCTCGGTTCCGAGGTGCGCGACGAGAACGCGAACGAGATCGCCGCGAAGCTCCTGCTCCTGGCAGCCGAGGACTCCGAGCGGGACATCTACCTCTACATCAACTCGCCCGGCGGCTCCATCACCGCGGGCATGGCGATCTACGACACGATGCAGTTCGTCCCGAACGACATCGTGACCGTGGGCATCGGGATGGCGGCCTCCATGGGCCAGCTGCTCCTCACCGCCGGAACCCAGGGCAAGCGCTACATCACCCCCAACGCGCGGGTGCTCCTCCACCAGCCGCACGGCGGCTTCGGCGGCACGGCCTCCGACATCCAGACCCAGGCGCAGCTCATCCTCGACATGAAGAAGCGCCTCGCCGAGATCACCGCCAAGGCGACCGGCAAGACCGTCGAGCAGGTCAACGAGGACGGCGACCGCGACCGCTGGTTCAGCGCCGAGGAGGCCCTGGCCTACGGCTTCGTCGACCACATCCGCTCGTCGGCGACCGACGTGGCCGGCGGTGGCGGAACCGCCATCGACGAGTAGTCCAGCGAACGCGCCGAGAGATCAGGAACAGACAATGACCACACCCACCTTCGGCGGAACGGCGTTCGGCTCCGGAGCCGCACCGTCCTCGCGCTACATCCTCCCCACGTTCGAGGAGCGCACGGCCTACGGCTACAAGCGCCAGGACCCGTACGCCAAGCTCTTCGAGGACCGCATCATCTTCCTCGGAGTCCAGGTCGACGACGCCTCCGCGGACGACATCATGGCCCAGCTCCTCGTGCTCGAGAGCCAGGACCCGGACCGCGACATCGTCATGTACATCAACTCGCCCGGTGGCTCCTTCACCGCGATGACGGCGATCTACGACACGATGCAGTACATCCGCCCGCACATCCAGACGGTCGTGCTCGGCCAGGCCGCCTCGGCCGCCGCCGTGCTCACCGCCGCGGGAACGCCCGGCAAGCGCCTCGCGCTGCCGAACGCGCGCATCCTCATCCACCAGCCCGCCGTGCAGCAGGGCGGGGGCCAGGCCTCGGACATCGAGATCCAGGCCGCCGAGATCATGCGCATGCGCGAGTGGCTCGAGGAGACGCTGTCGCACCACTCGAACCGCTCGATCGAGCAGGTCAAGAAGGACATCGACCGCGACAAGATCCTCGGCGCGAGCGACGCGCTCGAGTACGGGCTGATCGACCAGGTGCTCACCAGCCGCAAGAGCCTCCCGGCTCTCACGGCGTAGGGCGTCCAGGAGGGGCCGGGTGGCGGAGCGATCCGCCGCCCGGCCCCTCTCTGCGTCCTCCGTCGCCGTAGCAAAGCGCCACACGAGGCGCAAGGCACGGCGAATCCGGCCCGCCTGCCGAGCCCTCGCGGCTCAGCGGCTAGGCTCGGAGCAGTGTCAGGGGGCTCGTCCCGCTCGCACCGGCCGGAGCTCCGGGCTCCGTTGCACGACCGACCGACGCACGACAGACGCACGACAAGGAAGTGGGGCATCCCCGTGGCACGTATTGGCGAAAGCGCCGACCTGCTGAAGTGCTCCTTCTGCGGCAAGAGCCAGAAGCAGGTCCAGCAGCTCATCGCGGGACCGGGCGTCTACATCTGCGACGAGTGCGTCGAGCTCTGCAACGAGATCATCGAGGAGCGCCTCTCCGAGTCGAGCGAGGAGACGAGCCACGAGTTCGACCTCCCGAAGCCGAAGGAGATCTTCGGCTTCCTCGAGGAGTACGTGATCGGGCAGGAGCAGGCCAAGAAGGCCCTCGCCGTCGCCGTGTACAACCACTACAAGCGCGTGCGGGCCCGCAACACCATCACCGCCGCCGACGCGATCCACGACGAGGTCGAGATCGCCAAGAGCAACATCCTGCTCATCGGCCCCACGGGCTGCGGGAAGACCTACCTCGCCCAGACCCTCGCGAAGCGCCTCAACGTGCCCTTCGCCGTCGCGGACGCCACGGCCCTCACCGAGGCGGGCTACGTCGGCGAGGACGTCGAGAACATCCTCCTCAAGCTCATCCAGGCCGCCGACTACGACGTCAAGCGTGCCGAGACCGGCATCATCTACATCGACGAGGTCGACAAGATCGCGCGGAAGGCCGAGAACCCCTCGATCACGCGCGACGTCTCGGGCGAGGGAGTGCAGCAGGCGCTGCTCAAGATCCTCGAGGGCACCGTCGCCTCCGTGCCCCCGCAGGGCGGGCGGAAGCACCCGCACCAGGAGTTCATCCAGATCGACACGACGAACGTCCTCTTCATCGTCGCCGGCGCCTTCGCCGGACTCGAGGACATCATCTCGTCGCGGGCGGGCAAGCGCGGCATCGGCTTCGGCGCCCCGCTGCACAACAAGGAAGACGAGATCAACATCTTCAGCGAGGTCCTCCCGGAGGACCTGCACAAGTTCGGGCTGATCCCCGAGTTCATCGGGCGCCTCCCCGTCGTCACGACGGTCACGCAGCTCGACCAGGACGCGCTCATGCAGATCCTCACCGAGCCGCGCAACGCGCTCGTGAAGCAGTACCAGCGGATGTTCGAGATCGACGGCGTCGAGCTCGAGTTCGACCGGGGCGCTCTCGAGGCCATCGCGGACCTGGCGGTCCTCCGCCAGACCGGAGCTCGCGGACTGCGCGCCATCCTCGAGGAGGTGCTCGGCCCGATCATGTTCGAGGTGCCCTCCTCGGACGAGGTGGCGCGCGTCGTCGTCACCCGCGCCGCGGTGCTCGACAACGCGGCCCCGACGATCGTGCCCCACGCTCCCCGTCGCCAGGAGAAGAGCGCCTAGTCGCTCCCCGCCCCGCTCTGCCAGTTCACCGCGATTGGCCCGGCGGATCGTCGGGCGAGGCGCTCCCGCTTCCCTAACCTGGCGGAGCGCGCCGACGGCGCGTCCGGTCGCCTCGGTGCCGGTCGATCCTCCGGGAGGCTCCGCCATCGTCCAGCCGCTGCTCGCCGGGATCGTCGCCGCCCTGACCGGCTTCTCGAGCTCGTTCGCGATCGTGCTCGCCGGGGTGGTCGCGGTGGGCGCCACCGACGTGCAGGCCGCGTCGGGCCTCCTCGCCGTCTGCGTGCTGCAGGGGGTCCTCTGCATCGTGCTGAGCATCCGCTACCGCGTGCCGATGACCTTCGCCTGGAGCACGCCGGGCGCCGCCCTGCTGGCCGCGACCGCGACGCTCCCCGGCGGCTTCGACCGCGCGGTCGGGGCGTTCCTGGTCGCCTCCGCTCTGCTGGTGGTCACCGGGCTGTGGCCGGCGCTCGGGAGGCTCGTCGCGCGCATCCCGCGGCCGCTCGCGAACGCCATGCTCGCGGGCATCCTGTTCCCGCTCGTCCTGGCGCCGGTGCGCGCGGCGGTCGAGATCCCCGCGCTCGCGCTGCCGGTGATCCTGCTCTGGCTGCTGCTCCTGCGGCTCCTGCCCCGCTGGGCGGTGCCGGCCGCGATCGCCCTGGCGATCGTGCTGCTGATCGTGACGGACGGCGCGGCACTCGCCGGTGCGCCGCTGCTCCCCGTGCCGCAGTTCGTCGCTCCGGTGTTCGAGATCGGAGCGATGGTCGGGATCGGCCTGCCGCTCTACGTGGTCACCATGGCCGGGCAGAACATCCCGGGCATCGCGGTGCTGACGAGCTTCGGCTTCCCGGCCCACTCGCGTCCCGGGATCGTCTCGACCGGTGCTCTCTCCGGGGTCTCGGCGATCTTCGGCGGCGTGCCGATCAACTACGCCGCGCTCAGCGCCGCGCTGACCGCGGGTCCCGAGGCCTCGCCGCGGCCGGAGCAGCGCTGGGTCGCCTCGGTCTCGGCGGGCGCCTCCTACCTCGTGCTGGGCGTGTTCGCCGGAGCGGCCGCCGCGCTGGTGTCCTCCGCGAGCCCGCTGCTGATCGAGGCGGTCGCCGGTCTGGCGCTGCTGGGGGTGTTCGTGTCGGCGGTGCAGGCCGCTGTGGAGGACGCGCGGCTGCGGCTGCCGGCGGCGGCGACGCTCCTGGTCACCGCCTCCGGCACGACCATCGCGGGGATCGGATCGGCGTTCTGGGGCCTGGTCGTGGGACTCGTCCTCCTCGCCTGGCTCGTCCCCCGGCGCCGCTAGAGGAGGCCGCGGCGCGCGAGCAGCGGCTCGGTCCGCGCATCCCGCCCGCGGAACACGCGGTACGCGTCGAGCGGATCGCGGGAGCCGCCGAGCTCGAGCACCCCGCGGCGGAAGCGCTCGCCCGCCGAGCGGTCGAGGCCGCCGTTCTCCTCGAACCACTCGACCGTGTCCGCGTCGAGGATCTCGCTCCAGATGTAGGAGTAGTAGCCCGCGGAGTAGCCGCCGGAGAAGACGTGCGCGAAGTACGTGCTGCGGTAGCGGGGCGGCACGGCGGGAAGGAGGAGGCCCGCGCCGTCGAGCACGTCGCGCTCGAAGGCGGCCGCGTCGCGCGGCTCGACCGGGGCCGGCAGGGAGTGCCAGGCGAGGTCGAGCAGGGCGGACGCCAGGTACTCGCTCGTCGCGAAGCCCTCGCCCCACAGCGCGGACGCCTCGAGGCGCTCGACGGTCCCCGCGGGCAGGGCCTCGCCGGTCTCGACGTGGCGGGCGTACTCGGCGAGGAGCCCGGGGCGGCGCACCCACGTCTCGTTCACCTGGCTCGGGAACTCGACGAAGTCCCGGAACACCGCGGTACCGGCGAAGCGCGGGTACCGCGTGCTCGCGAACAGGCCGTGCAGGGCGTGCCCGAACTCGTGGAAGAGCGTCTCCACCTCGTCGAGGCTGAGAAGGGCGGGCTCGCCCGGGCCCGGAGCCGACAGGTTCAGGTTGTTCACGACGACGGCGGAGTCGCCGAGCAGCGAGGTGCGGCTGGACAGGGAGTTCATCCACGCCCCGCCGCGCTTCGAGTCGCGGGTGAAGGGATCGAGCAGGAACAAACCCAGCGGCGTCCCGTCCTCCTCGTGCACCTCGAACACGCGGACGTGCTCGCTGTAGCCGGCCAGGTCGCTCCGCTCCGAGAAGCGGACGCCGTAGAGACCGGTGGCGGCGGCGAACACGCCGTGCCGGAGCACCCGCTCCAGCTCGAAGAAGGGACGCAGTGCGCTGGAGTCGACGGAGTAGCTCTCCGACCGCACGCGCTCCTCGTAGTAGGCGCGATCCCACGCCTCGATCGTGAAGCGCGGCGCTCCGGCGGCGTCCTGCTCGGCGTCGGCGGAGGCCTGCATCCGCTCGAGCTCGATCCTCGCGTTCCGGGCGGCGGGAGCGGCGAGCTCGCGCAGCAGCGACAGGACGCGCTCCGGCGAGCCCGCGGTCTGGCCCGAGATCACGAACTCGGCATGCGAGGCCGCGCCCAGCAGAGCTGCGCGCTCGGCCCGCAGCGCGACGATCTGCTGCAGAGTCGCGGTGGTGTCGTGCGGCCCGCCTTCCGCACCGCGGCCGACAGAGGCGCGCAGGACGCGCTCGCGGACGCCGCGGTCGCGCAGACGCGCGAGCCAGGGGTGGCCGGAGTAGAGGGGCAGGGTGATCAGCCAGCCGTCGACGCCGCGGTCGGCGGCGGCGCGCGCGGCGGCGGAGACGTCGGACTCGTCGAGCCCGTCGAGGCCGGCGACGTCCTCGAGGAGGACCGCCCGGTCGTTCGACTCGGCGAGCAGGTCCTTCTCGAAACGCGTGGTCAGGGTCGAGAGCTGCTCGTTCAGCTCGCCGAGCCGTGCCTTCCCCACGTCGTCGAGGAGCGCACCGGAGCGCTCGAACCCGGTGATCCTCCGCTCGAGGAGGTAGGCCGTCTCGGCGTCGAGGTCGAGCTCCGTCGACTGCTCGGCGAGAGCGCGGAGCCGCACGAAGAGGCGCGGGTCGAGGCTGATCGCATCGCTGTGGGCCGAGAGCAGCGGAGCGAGCTCGGCCTCCAGAGCGTCGGTGAGCGGAGTGCGGTCGGAGGCGGCGACGGTGAAGAAGACGGCGCTCACCCGGCGCAGCTCGCGCCCCGCCCGCTCGAGGGCGACGAGGGTGTTCTCGACGGTCGGCGGCTCGGAGGCGCCGGCGATCGCGTCGATCTCGGCGCGGTGCCGGCGGAGGGCCTCGAGGAACGCCGGGCGGTAGGCCTCGGGGTCGACGGCGGCGAAGTCGGGGAGCCCGTGGGGGAGTCCGCTCGGCTCGAGCAGGACGGCGACGGGATCGGGAGCGCTCATCCTGCGAGCCTAGAGCGCGAGCGGGGGAGAGGGCTCCGGCTCAGGATCGCAGGACGCGCGCGCTCACCGGGCTCGGCGACCGCGCCGCGAAGGGGCGTCAGCCCCAGTCGTCGTCGTCCTCGCCCTCCACGCGGCCCTGCGGCTGCGTGATGTAGGCAGCGTCCTCGGCGGGACGGTGGGTGATCGTCGTGCCGTCGTCGAGCTCGAGGACGGGCCTGCCCTCGAGCCAGGTGAGCGTCCAGCGCCAGTCGGCGGTCGCCGTGCCGGCCGCGGTGAGCTCGCCCTCGACGTCGCCGATGGCGGTGACGACGATCTCGGGGAGGGTCTGCGGCGGCACCTGGCCGACCGACCAGCGGGTTCCGAGCTGCATGGGAGGGGTCCTCTCGACGGTGGGGAGGGAGGCGGGACCATTCCCGCCTCCCGGGAGCGGCGCTACGCCTCGGTCTCGAGCTCGATGCCGACCGCGAGGGCGTCGCCCTCGGCGAAGTCGAGCGTCGCGATCCTGCCGACGGCCGCGAGGTCTCCCGCGGCGAGTCGGAGAGACGCGACGAGCTCGGCGGGCGCCGTCACCAGGGCGGAGCGGGCCGGCGTCTTCTGCGAGGCCTTCGCATCGGTCTTCGCGCGCCGGATGGCCGTGAGGACCGAGCTCGCCGCGGCCAGGACGGCGGGGTCGCCGCCCAGGCCCTCGACGGCCGGCCAGGGGCGCAGGTGCACCGAGTCGTCGTGCGACCACGACCAGGTCTCCTCCGTCGCGAACGGCAGGAACGGCGCGAAAAGGCGCTGGAGGACGTCGAGCGCCCGGTGCAGGGAGGCCGCGGCGGACGCGCCGTCCTCGCTGTACGCGCGCTCCTTCACCAGCTCCAGGTAGTCGTCGCAGAACGTCCAGAAGAACGCCTCCGTCGTCTCGAGGGCGCGGGCGTGGTCGTAGTTCTCGAGCGCCGTCGTCGCGTCGGCGACCACGGTGTCGAGGGTGGCCAGCATGCTGAGGTCGAGCGGGTCGGTGACCTCGGCGCCCTCGGCGAGAGGGAAGCCGTGGATGAACTTCGCCGCGTTGAGGATCTTGATCGCCAGTCGGCGGCCGATCTTGATCTGCGTCGGGTTCTGCGGGTCGAAGGCCGCGTCGGTGCCCAGGCGCGAGGAGGCGGCCCAGTAGCGGACCGCGTCCGAGCCGTGCTGCTCGAGCATCGCGGCGGGAGTGACCACGTTGCCCTTCGACTTCGACATCTTCTTGCGGTCGGGGTCGACGATGAAGCCGGAGACGGTCGCCGTGCTCCACGGGGCGCGGCCGTCCTCGAGCTGCGAGCGCAGGAGGGTAGAGAAGAGCCAGGTGCGGATGATGTCCTGGCCCTGCGGGCGCAGGTCGTAGGGAGCGACCAGCTGCCAGAGCTCGTCGTCGCGCTCCCAGCCGCCCGCGAGCTGCGGGGTCAGCGAGGAGGTCGCCCAGGTGTCCATCACGTCGAGCTCGCCCTGGAAGCCGCCCGCCGCTCCGCGCTGGTCCTCCGAGTAGCCGGGGGCCGGGTCGCTGGAGGGATCCACCGGCAGCGCCGCCTCGTCCGGCACGATCGGGGAGTCGAAGACGGGGTTGCCGTCGCCGTCGAGCGGGTACCACACCGGGATCGGCACGCCGAAGAAGCGCTGGCGCGAGATCAGCCAGTCGCCGGAGAGGCCGTTCACCCAGTTCTCGTAGCGGACGCGCATGAACTCCGGTACGAAGCGCACGTCGCGGCCGAGCTCCAGCAGGCGCTCCTTGAGCACCGCGTCGCGAGCGCCGTTGCCGATGTACCACTGGCGGGTCGACACGATCTCGAGCGGCTTGTCGCCCTTCTCGAAGAACTTGACCTGGTGCGTGATGGGGCGCGGGTCGCCGACCATCTCGCCGGACTCCTTCAGCAGCGCCACGACGGCCTGCTTCGCGGAGAAGACGGTCTTGCCGGCGAGCTGCTCATAGGCGGCGCGGCCCGCGTCGCTCGTGATCGCGGCGGGAGCCTCCGAGATCAGGCGGCCGTCGAAGCCGATGATCGCACGGTTGGGCAGGTCGAGCTCGCGCCACCAGACCACGTCCGTGATGTCGCCGAAGGTGCAGATCATCGCGATGCCCGAGCCCTTGTCCTTCTGCGCGAGGTGGTGCGCGAGCACCGGGACCTCGACGTCGAAGAGCGGCGTGCGGACGGTGGTGCCGAACAGCGCCTGGTAGCGCTCGTCGTCGGGGTGCGCGACGAGGGCGACGCAGGCGGGCAGCAGCTCGGGACGGGTCGTCTCGATGAAGACGTCCTCGCCGCCCTCGCGGTGGAAGCCGAGGCGGTGGTAGGCGCCGGGCTGGTCCTTGTCCTCGAGCTCCGCCTGGGCGACGGCGGTCCGGAAGGTGATGTCCCAGAGCGTCGGGGCCTGCGCCTGGTAGGCCTCGCCTCGGGCGAGGTTGCGGAGGAAGGCGCGCTGCGAGGCGGCCTGCGACTCGTCGCCGATGGTCCGGTAGCTCTGCGACCAGTCGACGGACAGGCCGAGGGCCCGCCAGACGTCCTCGAACTGCTTCTCGTCCTCGACGGTGAGGCGCTCGCACAGCTCGACGAAGTTGCGGCGCGAGATCGGCTTCTGGTCGGCGGCCTTGCTGCTCTTGTTGTCGCCGCCCTCGAACGGAGGCGTGAAGCCGGGCTCGTAGGGGAGCGTCGGGTCGCAGCGCACACCGTAGTAGTTCTGCACGCGGCGCTCGGTGGGCAGGCCGTTGTCGTCCCAGCCCATCGGGTAGAAGACGCTCTTGCCGCGCATCCGCTGGAACCGCGCGACGACGTCGGTGTGCGTGTAGGAGAAGACGTGCCCGATGTGCAGCGACCCGGACGCGGTGGGCGGCGGGGTGTCGATCGAGTAGACGTCGGCGCGGGTGAGGCCGGTGCGGTCGAACCGGTAGGTCCCGTCGGTCTGCCAGCGGAGGCCCCACGTGCCCTCCAGGCCCTCGAGGGCGGGCTTCGCGGGGAGGCGGTCGGCGAGGGTCATGATGCTCCGGTTCGCTATGGGCGGCACCGTGTCGGTGGTGATGGTGCCTGGATGGGGGCTCCGGGGCGAGTCGCCCGCCGGCCGCGACGATTCTACCGGAGCGGCGGGAGCCGGGTCAGTCGACGACGGGGGTGAAGCCGGGTCAGTCGACGACGGGGGTGAAGCCGGCGCGGACGGGCGCGAGCGCCTCGTCGAGATAGGGCACGAGCTCGCCGCGGGTGGGGCCCGCCGCGGCCCACGCCTGCACGGCCGCCACCGCGGCTCCGACGCTCGCGTAGGCGATGGCGCGCGAGAGGTGCGAGGGCAGCGGGCGCGCGCTCCGCTCCTCCACGAAGCGGGCGATGACGGCCGCCTGCCGGGCGAGGCGGCCGAGGGCCGACGCCTGCAGCTCGTGGACGCTGCCGATCATCTCGGACTGGGTGAGCACCCACGGCACCGTCGCGGGTCCGAAGCCGGAGCCGATCGCGAGCAGCGCGTCGCCGAGCGCGTCCATCACCGGCGCCTCTGCCGCCGTCTCGGCCAGCGCTTCCGGGAGCTCGGCCAGCCGGTCGTCGACCAGCACCCAGAAGACGTCGCTCTTGGACTCGAAGTAGTTGAAGAAGGTGTTGCGCGAGACCCCCGCCCGCTGGGCGATCTGCTCGATCGTCGTGCCCGCGTAGCTCTGCTCGACGAAGAGGTCCAGTGCGGCGTCCTCGAGCATGGAGCGCGACGACGCGCGGGGCCGTCCGCGCTGCACTCCTCGCACCATGAACCGCTCCTGCTCCGCTTCCCCCGACGCGCTAGGATAGCGCCGGACGACTTCGACCCGGCCATCACCGGTGAGTCTCCGGAAGAACGGCGCCGGCTCCGGCCTGCGCCCAGTAGACCCGGACGGGTGCGGCCCGTGACAGCCGATCGAGTGGGAACGCGTCAGCGGGCACTCCTCCGGGAGCGACCGGCCGACCGGTCCAAGCGAGGTGGTACCGCGACCCGGCCCGGGGTCTGAGATCCGGGCGGGCCGTCCTCGTGCAGACCAGCAGCACTGCCAGGAGACCGCACGTGACCTACCCCCTGACCCCGCCCACCCCGCACGGAGCCGAGCCCGCCGAGGGCTCCGCGTTCGGCCGGGGCGTGTCCCCGTCGCCGCGCTTCCCCGAGATCGAGGAGCGCGTGCTCGCGTACTGGAAGGCGGACGACACCTTCCAGGAGTCGATCCGGCAGCGCGAGGGAGCGCCGGAGTGGGTCTTCTACGACGGCCCGCCCTTCGCCAACGGCCTGCCGCACTACGGGCACCTCCTCACCGGCTACGCCAAGGACGTCTTCCCCCGCTTCGAGACGATGCGCGGACGGCAGGTGCACCGCCGCTTCGGCTGGGACACCCACGGCCTGCCCGCCGAGCTCGAGGCGGAGCGGCAGCTCGGCATCACCGACAAGTCCCAGATCGAGGAGATGGGCGTCGCGGCCTTCAACGCCGCCGCGAAGGAGTCGGTGCTGCGCTACACCGGGGAGTGGCAGGACTACGTCACCCGCCAGGCGCGCTGGGTCGACTTCGACGACGACTACAAGACGCTCGACCCCACCTTCATGGAGTCGGTGATCTGGGCGTTCAAGCAGCTCTACGACAAGGGCCTCGCCTACGAGGGCCACCGCGTGCTGCCGTACTGCTGGCGCGACCAGACGCCGCTCTCGAACCACGAGCTGCGGATGGACGACGACGTCTACAAGATGCGCCAGGACCAGACGGTCACCGTCACCTTCCCGCTGGTCGGCGAGACGGCGGAGGCGCTCCAGCTGACGGCGGTCCGCGCTCTCGCGTGGACGACGACCCCCTGGACGCTGCCGACGAACCTCGCGCTCGCCGTCGGGCCCGACATCGAGTACGCGGTCGTCCCCGCCGGCCCGAACGGCGCGGCCGACGGCAGGGGCGAGCCCGAGGAGCGCGAGCTCTCGGCCGAGTACCTGCTCGCCATCGACCAGGTCGGCGCCTACGCGAAGGACCTCGGCTATCCGGACGCGGAGTCGGCCCTGGCCGCCGTCTCGCGCACCCATCGCGGCTCCGAGCTCGAGGGGATCAGCTACGACCGCCTCTGGGACCACTACGCGGACAACGAGGCCTGGGGCACGCAGAACGCGTGGCGCATCCTCGTCGCCGACTACGTGACCACCAGCGAGGGCACCGGCATCGTGCACCAGGCGCCCGCCTACGGCGAGGACGACCAGAAGGTCTGCGAGGCGGCGGGCATCCCCGTCATCATCTCGGTCGACGACGGCGGCCGTTTCCTGCCGCAGATCAGCGAGGTCGCCGGCCTCCAGGTCTTCGACGCGAACAAGCCCCTCACGCAGCTCCTGCGCGCGGACCACCGGCTGCTCCGCCAGGCGAGCTACGAGCACTCGTACCCGCACTGCTGGCGCTGCCGCAATCCGCTGATCTACAAGGCGGTCTCGAGCTGGTTCGTCCGCGTCACCGCGATCCGCGACCGCATGGAGGAGCTCAACCAGGAGATCACCTGGGTCCCCGAGAACGTCAAGGACGGCCAGTTCGGCAAGTGGCTCTCGGGCGCGCGCGACTGGTCCATCAGCCGCAACCGCTACTTCGGCTCGCCGATCCCGGTGTGGAAGAGCGACGACCCGGAGTACCCGCGGATCGACGTCTACGGCTCGCTGGACGAGCTGGAGCGCGACTTCGGCGTGCGCCCGGACGACCTGCACCGGCCGTTCATCGACGAGCTGACCCGCCCGAACCCCGACGACCCGACCGGGCGCTCGACGATGCGCCGGATCAGCGACGTCCTCGACGTCTGGTTCGACTCCGGATCGATGCCCTTCGCCCAGGTGCACTACCCGTTCGAGAACGCGGACTGGTTCGACACCCACAACCCGGCGGACTTCATCGTCGAGTACATCGGGCAGACGCGCGGCTGGTTCTACACGCTGCACGTGCTCTCCACCGCGCTCTTCGACCGCCCGGCGTTCCGCAACGTGGTCAGCCACGGCATCGTGCTGGGCAACGACGGGCAGAAGATGTCCAAGTCGCTGCGCAACTACCCGGACGTGGCCGAGGTCTTCGACCGCGACGGCTCCGACGCCATGCGCTGGTTCCTGATGTCGAGCCCGGTCCTCCGGGGCGGCAACCTCGTCGTGACGGAGGAGGGCATCCGCGAGGGCGTCCGCCAGGTGCTGCTGCCGCTGTGGAGCACCTGGTACTTCTTCTCCCTCTACGCCAACGCCTCGGCGGGCGGCGGCTACGAGGCGACCAGGCGCACCGGCTCCGAGGACGTCCTCGACCGCTACCTGCTGGCCAAGACCCGCGATCTGGTCGAGACCGTGACCGGCCGGCTCGAGGCGCTGGACTCCACGCTCGCGGCCGCCGCGCTCCGCGACTTCAGCGACGTGCTCACGAACTGGTACGTGCGCCGCTCCCGCGACCGCTTCTGGCAGGGCGTCGACGAGGACGGCCGCGGATCGGAGGCGTTCGACACGCTCTACACGGTCCTCGAGACCGTGTGCCGCGTCGCCGCCCCGCTCCTGCCTCTCGTCACGGAGCAGATCTGGCGGGGCCTGACCGGCGGCCGCAGCGTCCACCTCACCGACTGGCCGGAGGCGGACGAGTTCCCCGCCGACCCGGCGCTCGTGCACGCGATGGACGCGGTCCGCGGCATCTCGTCCACCGCGCTCTCCCTCCGCAAGCAGGCCGGGCTCCGCGTCCGCCTGCCGCTCGCGCGCCTGACCGTGGTGGTCGCCGACGCCGCCGAGCTCGCGCCGTTCGAGGCGATCCTCCGCGACGAGCTGAACGTGAAGGAGGTGTCGCTGGTGCCGCTGGTCGACTCCAGCGCCGCCGACTACGGCGTCACCTCCCGTCTCGCGGTCAACGCGCGCGCCGCCGGGCCCCGGCTCGGCAAGGGCGTGCAGACCGTGATCAGGGCCGCCAAGGCCGGCGACTGGAGCGAGACGGACGGCGTCGTCACCGCCGGCGGCGTCGAGCTGGTCGAGGGCGAGTACGAGCTCACGCTCGAGGTCGGCGGCTCGGCCGGCGACGACCGCGCCATCGCCCTGCTCCCGCGCGGGGGCTTCGTGCTCCTCGACACGGCGACCACCCCCGAGCTCGAAGCGGAGGGGCTCGCCCGCGACCTCATCCGCGCGGTGCAGGACGCCCGCAAGGCGGCCGGGTTCGAGGTCAGCGACCGCATCGTCCTGGAGGTCGTGCTCGACGAGCCGAGCCTGCAGGCGCTCGAGCCGCACGCGCTCTGGATCGCGGAGGAGACCCTCGCGACCGGATGCGCGTTCACTCCGCTCACCACGGCTCTCGAGGGCGGCGAGGGCGCGATCGCCGTCGGCCCCGCGGGCACCGCCATCATCCGCGTCGAGAAGGTCGAGGCCGCCGATGTCTGATCCGTTCGAGCCGGACGACGCCGACCGCGCGGCCGCCGACGCCGTCTACGCCGCGCTGCTGGAGCGCCTGGGCGAGGCGAGCGTCCGCCCGCGCCTCGCTCCGACCCGGCGCGCCGTCGAGATCCTCGGCGACCCGCAGCGCGCCTACCCGGTGATCCAGATCGCCGGAACCAACGGCAAGACCTCGACCAGCCGGATGATCGAGAGCCTGCTGCGCGCCCACGGGCTGCGGGTGGGCCTGTTCACCAGTCCGCACCTCGAGCGCTTCAACGAGCGCATCGTCATCGACGGAGAGCCGATCTCGGACCGGAGCCTCGCCGACAACTGGCAGGACGTCGAGCCGTACCTGCGGATGACCGACGCCGAGCTGGCCGAGCAGGGCGAGGCGCCGCTGTCCTTCTTCGAGGCGATCACCGTCCTGGCCTACGCGGCCTTCGCCGACGCGCCGGTCGATGTGGCCGTCGTCGAGGTGGGGATGGGCGGCGAGTGGGACTCGACGAACGTCGCCGACGCGCAGGTCGCCGTCTTCACGCCGATCGCCCTCGACCACACCGACCGCCTCGGCTCGACGATCGAGGAGATCGCGCGCACCAAGTCGGGCATCGTCAAGCCGCTCGCATCGGTGGTCTCCGCGAGGCAGGTCCCGGAGGCGGAGGCGGTGCTGCGGCACGCGGCCGAGGCCACCGAGTCGACGATCGTCGTCGAGGGGGCGGAGTTCGACGTCGAGTCGACGACCGTCGCCGTCGGCGGCCAGGTCGTCACCGTCCGGGGACTCGTCACCACGTACGAGCAGCTGCTGCTGCCGTTCTTCGGCGACCACCAGGCCGAGAACGCCGCCGTGGCCGTCGCCGCGGTCGAGACGTTCCTGGGAGGCGGGACGCAGGAGCTCACCGGCGACGTCCTCGACGAGGGCTTCGCCGCCGCGACCTCCCCGGGCCGCCTGCAGCTCGTCGGACTCGCTCCGCGCACCGTCGTCGACGCGGCGCACAACCCGCACGGTGCCGCGTCCCTCGCCGCCGCTCTCGGCCGCTACTTCGACTTCGACCGCGTGACGGCCGTCCTCGGCGTGCTGGCCGAGAAGGACGCCGAGGGGATCCTCCGGGAGCTCCGCCCCGTGGTGGACGAGCTGATCCTGACCACGGCGCCGAGCGATCGGGCGATGCCCGCCGAGGAGCTCGCCGCGCTCGCCCGCACCGTGTTCCCGGAGGAGGCGGTCCGCGTCGCCGACGACCCGCTGGGTGCTCTCACGGCCGGTCGCGTCCTCGCGGCGCGCACCGACAAGGGCGCCCTGCTGGTCACGGGCTCGATCACCCTCGTCGGCCGCACGATCACCGCGGCCCGCGACGAGAACTGGATGGGCGCGTGAGGGCCGGACGCCCGCGGCGCTCGCGGACCGTCCGGGAGAGCCTCGGCTCGATCGTGCTCGGCTTCGAGGCGGTCATCGTCTTCCTCGCCACCCTGGTCGCCTTCGGGCTGAAGGCGGCCGACCCCGTGGTCGTGCTGGTCGGGGGAGCGGTGGTCTGCCTCGCGCTCGTCGCCACTCTGGGCCTGCTGAACCGGCCGGTCGGCTTCCGCATCGGCTGGGTGCTCCAGTTCGTTATCGTGGCCTCGGGCCTGCTGGTCCCGATCATGTACGTGATCGGCGCCGCCTTCGTGGCGCTGTGGACGTACTGCATGGTGACCGGCACCCGCCTCGACGCTCAGACGCGCCGGGCGGCGGAGCCCACCGACCCCACCGAAGGAGACCGCTGAACCATGGCCACCCAGGAGACCCTCGTCCTCGTCAAGCCCGACGGCGTCGCCCGCAACCTCACCGGCGAGATCCTCCGCCGCATCGAGGCGAAGGGCTACTCCCTCGTCGACGTGAAGCTCGTCGAGGCCGACCGCGAGCTGCTCGCCGCCCACTACGCCGAGCACGAGGGCAAGCCCTTCTACGAGCCGCTCGTCGAGTTCATGGAGAGCGGCCCGATCGTCGCCCTGCGCATCGCGGGCGACCGCGTGATCGAGGGCTTCCGCGCCCTCGCCGGCACCACCGACCCGACCACGGCCGCTCCCGGCACCATCCGCGGCGACCTCGGCCGCGACTGGGGCCTCAAGGTCCAGCAGAACCTCGTGCACGGGTCCGACTCCGAGGAATCGGCCGCGCGCGAGCTCGGCCTCTGGTTCGCCTGAGCCGCTCGGCCGCCTGCCTCTGACGACGTCCGTCAGAGGTAGGCGAGCACGTTCAGCCTCACCTGCGCGATCACCGCGATCAGCAGGTAGCAGAGCAGCGTGATGAACGGGACCCAGCCGTAGGCGGCACCGGCGAAGCGGCGCACCCCGGCGGGGACGGGGAACACGCCCTCACGGAGGTTGCGGAGCGTCACCAGCCAGAAGCCCGGGATGACGACGGCCCAGGTGAGCATGCACCAGGGGCAGAGCGTTCCGAGCGCGAAGACGCTCGTCGCGATGAGCCAGCCCACGAACACCAGGGCCAGCAGGAAGCCGACGTTGAAGGCCGCCCAGAACCACCGGTCGAACCGGGCGCCTGCGAGCAGGCCCAGCCCCACCACGATCGGCGCGATCCAGGCCGCCAGGCCGATGAGAGGGTTCGGGAAGCCGAAGACCGCGCCCTGCGCCGAGTTCAGGTTCGCACTGCACTGCACGAGCAGGCTGAAGTCGCAGCCGAGGCCCGCATCGGGGTTCTCGAGAGCGGCGAACTTGTCGTTCGTGAGAGCGAAGGCGGCGGTCCAGCCGATCACGCCGAGGACGATCAGCAGGACGGCGAAGACGACGGGGCGCTGCTGGGTGGGGGCGTCGCGCACCCCGGGATCGCTGGACACCGGGGGATTATGGCACGCGCCGGATCGGCGCCTCTGGGAATGCGTGCGATAATCGGAGCCGTCGGTCCGGGGGACCCCGCATCGACGCGAAGAAGGTTTACCGGGCGAGTACCGGGCCACAGGAGATCGACAGCGTTCCGCGAATGGACGCGCCGGATCTCCGCTCCGCCGGGAGTCGACCGCAGGTCGCACCGCGGAGGAGCGCGTGTCGGATAGTCAGTTCCGAGAGTGCAGCTGCAACCGGAGTCCCGCGCCACGAGCGCGACGGGACCGGGGGAGCGGAAGGATTCGCGGCGGGCCGAGGCCCCTCGCACGAGAGAAGCATCCGGGAAGACGACGCGGCGGACGACCCGGCCGAGGAGTGCACCAGGAATGGTGGAAGACAACAGTACGAGCGGATCCGATCGGGACCGCGACGAGCCCCGCAGCGGGGCCAGGAAGATCAGCCGCCTCTTCGGTGGCCGCCGGGCGACCCGGCGGACCGAGTCGAGCGCGCCAGCGACAGGGGAGACGATCATCGACAGCAACGAGACCGACCAGACCGGAGCCGAGGGCACCGAGCTGCCCGAGACCGGGAGCGCCGCGGAGGCGGCCGAGCCGTCGACGTCGACGGGCGCGGTGTTCTTCAACGCCCTCCCGCAGACTCCGGGCGCCGAGCAGGAGGAGCCGCGACGGCCCGCACTGCCGAGCCCGTCGCTGCTGTTCCAGGCGCCGGTCCTGCCTGACTACGTCGAGCTGGCTCCGCTGCCTCCCCGCGGTGCGCCGCTGGGCGTCCAGGAGGAGCGCGAGAGCCCGGCCGAGGAGCAGGGCTCCGTCCGCCGCCGCTCGCGCCGCCGCAGCGGCGAGAGCGAGAGGTCCGGCTCCGACGACCCCGAGAACACCGTCGTCCGGGTCCGCCAGCCGCGCGAGCAGCGCGAGGCCCGCGAGCCCGAGCTCATCACCGAGCCGCAGCGCATCAAGGGCTCGACCCGCCTCGAGGCCAAGAAGCAGCGCCGCCGCGACGGCCGCGACGCCGGCCGGCGCCGCACGGTCGTCACCGAGTCCGAGTTCCTCGCCCGCCGGGAGGCCGTCGACCGCGTCATGGTCGTCCGTTCGAAGGAGGACAGCATCCGCATCGGCGTGCTCGAGGACGGCGTCCTCGCCGAGCACTACGTCGCCCGCTCGCAGG
Organism: Rathayibacter sp. AY1C4; assembly: GCF_002932195.1. Lineage (NCBI taxonomy): Bacteria > Bacillati > Actinomycetota > Actinomycetes > Micrococcales > Microbacteriaceae > Rathayibacter > Rathayibacter sp. AY1C4. Next base: position 56,399 of record NZ_PSWE01000016.1, read on the forward strand.
AGGCGTCGCTCATCGGCAACGTCTACCTCGGCCGCGTGCAGAACGTCCTCCCGAGCATGGAGGCCGCCTTCGTCGACATCGGACGCGGGCGCAACGCCGTGCTCTACTCCGGCGAGGTCGACTGGGACGCCGCGAACAACGCCGGCGGCCCCCGCCGGATCGAGCTCGCGCTCAAGCCCGGCGACCGGGTCCTCGTCCAGGTCACGAAGGACCCCGTCGGCCACAAGGGCGCCCGTCTCACGAGCCAGATCTCGCTCCCGGGCCGCTACCTCGTCTACGTGCCCAACGGTTCGATGAACGGCATCTCGCGGAAGCTCCCGGACACCGAGCGCGCCCGCCTGAAGAAGATCCTCAAGGAGGTGCTGCCCGAGAACGTGGGCGTCATCGTCCGGACCGCGGCCGAGGGCGCCACGGAGGAGCAGCTGACCGTCGACGTCGAGCGCCTGACCGCGCAGTGGACGGCTCTCAGCGCGAAGGCCGCGACCGGGCAGGCTCCCGCTCTCCTGCACAGCGAGCCGGACCTGCTGATCAAGATCGTCCGCGACGTCTTCAACGAGGACTTCGAGAAGATGGTCATCGCCGGCGACGACGCCCGCGAGACCATCGAGCTCTACCTCAGCCAGGTCGCACCCGATCTGCTCGAGCGCGTCGAGGTCTACACGGGTGAGAAGGACGCGTTCGACGAGTTCCGCATCACGGAGCAGATCGAGAAGGCGCTGGAGCGCAAGGTGTGGCTGCCCAGCGGCGGCTCGCTCGTGATCGACCGCACCGAGGCGATGACGGTGGTCGACGTCAACACCGGCAAGTTCGTCGGCTCGGGCGGGAACCTCGAGGAGACGGTCACGAAGAACAACCTGGAGGCGGCCGAGGAGATCGTCCGCCAGCTGCGCCTGCGCGACATCGGCGGCATCATCGTCGTCGACTTCATCGACATGGTGCTCGAGTCCAACCGCGACCTCGTGCTCCGCCGCCTGGTCGAGTGCCTGAGCCGCGACCGGACGAAGCACCAGGTCGCCGAGGTCACCTCGCTCGGCCTCGTGCAGATGACCCGCAAGAAGCTGGGCCTGGGCCTGCTCGAGACCTTCAGCGAGAACTGCGAGATCTGCGCCGGACGCGGCGTCATCGTCCACCACGACCCCGTGCTCAAGCACCGGTCGACCGCCGCTCCGCAGCAGGAGCAGCGCCGCCGGGGCAAGGGCGGCGAGCAGCAGCCCGCCGCCTCCGGGCGCTCGAACGGCGGGCAGAACGGGCAGGGCGCGCCGGCGACCAAGCCGGTCAGCACCCACGCCATCACGGACGACGCGAAGAACGCGCTCGCGCAGATCGCCGCCAGCACCATCCACCCCCAGGCCGTGCGCCAGGCGGCGGAGGAGGCGGCCGCGCTGGTCGAGGACGCCGCCGAGACCGTCGAGGCCATGGCGCCGGAGGAGTCCGCCACGGCACCCGAGGAGCAGCCGTCCGAGCCGAGCCGTCGCGGCGAGCGTCCCGCTCGGGGCGAGCGCCGTCGTCGCAGCCGCGACCGCGAGCCGCGCCAGGAGGCCGCCGAGACGGCGGCCGTCGAGTCGGCTCCCGTCGAGACCCCGGTCGAGAAGGAGATCGAGCCGGCCGCTGCCGCGCCGATCCTCGACATCCCGATCGCGCCGGTCACGCCTCCGCGCCGCGTCCGCAGCGAGGTCGCCGAGCACCTGCTCGACTCCGTGCTCGACGCTCTGCCGGCCCCGAAGCAGCCCGGCCAGGGCCGTGCGAAGAGCCGGCGCGTCACGACGGCCGCGCTCACCGGAGTCGCGGTCATCCCCGAACAGACCCCGCGCCGCGCCGACCAGTAGCGCGACCCGGTGTCAGGAGGGCCCGGTGCCCGGCGAGAGCCGGCGCCGGGCCCTCTCGGCATCCCGGTCGCGCCCGCGGACGCGGAGCCCGCTCCGCCTCAGCCGCTCGACCAGCTCCCGCGCGCCGACGGGGACCGCGCCCGCGGCGACGAGCTCGTCGATCCGCTCCTCGGGCACGTCGTAGTGGTCCAGGTCGAAGCCGCGCTCGGGCACGCCGAGACGGCGCGCGAAGTCGTGGAGCTCCTCGAGCGAGACGTCGCTCACGAGGTGCGCCCACAGCCGGCCGTGCGCCGGCCAGCGCGCGCCGTCGACGAGGATGACCATTCCCCGATCGTAGGCGGCGCGCCGTCCGTCCACGCGCCTCCTCCTCGACTATCGTGACGGGGTCGCCGGTCGGGTGGACACGGCTTCGCAGTCGTGTGCGTTTGACCGTGGAGCGCGGATCCCGTACTCTTGACCGTTGGTGTGGCGCGATCCATGTGCTCACGCAGATTTCCGTTGTCGCTCCGCCCCTCACGGGGCGCGGGCCGCGGTGCCGGTTCCCTCGTGTCGTGAGGAGACGGGTACGAACCGGAAGACCGGGGCTCAGCCCCGTCCCTACAAGCCCCGGACGAGGCCTCCGCTCCGTCCAGACGAGAAACAGGTACGAGAAGTGGTTTACGCAGTTGTGCGCGCCGGCGGTCGGCAGGAGAAGGTCGAGGTCGGCACCATCGTGACGATGGACCGCGTCAAGGCCGACGAGAACGGCACCGTGCAGCTTCCTGCCGTGCTGCTCGTCGACGGTGAGTCGATCACCTCGGACGCGGCGACCCTCGCGGGCGTCACCGTCACCGCCGAGGTGCTCGAGGACCTCCGTGGTCCGAAGATCATCATCCAGAAGTTCAAGAACAAGACCGGTTACAAGAAGCGCCAGGGGCACCGTCAGGACCTCACGCGCGTCAAGGTCACTGGCATCAAGTAGTCCTGCAAAGGAATTGAGCTGACCTGCGGAGCGAGCCATCGCCCTGCAGGGCAACAGCACGGGGCTGCGGCCCCCCGGTCTCGAGGAGATGAGAAATGGCACACAAGAAGGGCGCGAGCTCCACTCGCAACGGTCGCGACTCGAACGCGCAGCGTCTCGGCGTCAAGCGCTTCGGCGGCCAGGTCGTGAACGCGGGCGAGATCATCGTCCGCCAGCGCGGCACCCACTTCCACCCCGGCGCGAACGTCGGACGCGGTGGCGACGACACCCTGTTCGCCCTCTCGGCGGGCGCTGTCGAGTTCGGCAGCAAGGGCGGCCGCAAGGTCGTCAACATCGTGGCGGCCGCCCAGTAGGGTCGACCTCCTCGGCCGCACAGGCACAGGACGCAAGGGGCGGGCTTCGGCTCGCCCCTTGCGCGTTTACCGGGGCACAGCCCCCCGGCGCCGGCATCCCGGCGCCGCACGCACTCACGGACGGATTCACACCATGGTCACCTTCGTCGACAACGTCACGCTGCATCTGCGTGCCGGCCACGGCGGCAACGGCTGCGTCTCCGTCCGGCGCGAGAAGTTCAAGCCGCTCGCCGGCCCCGACGGCGGCAACGGCGGGCACGGGGGCGACATCGTCCTCGTCGCCGACCCGCAGACGACGACGCTGCTCGCCTACCACCGCCACCCGCACCGCAGCTCCGAGAACGGCGGTCCCGGCATGGGCGACCACCGTGCGGGCGGGAACGGCGAGCTCATGGAGCTCCCCGTCCCGGTCGGCACGGTCGTCAAGTCGCCGGACGGCGACCAGCTGATCGACATGGACGAGCCCGGCCTCCGGTTCGTCATCGCTCCCGGCGGGCAGGGCGGGCTCGGCAACGCCTCGCTCGCCACCACGAAGCGCAAGGCGCCCGGCTTCGCGCTGCTCGGCACGCCGGGCTGGGAGGGCGACGTCGTCCTCGAGCTGAAGACCGTCGCGGACGTCGCGCTCGTCGGGTTCCCCTCGGCGGGCAAGTCGAGCCTCGTCGCGGCGATCTCGGCGGCCAAGCCGAAGATCGCGGACTACCCGTTCACGACCCTCGCGCCCAACCTCGGCGTCGTGCAGGCGGGGGAGTCGCGGTTCACCGTCGCCGACGTGCCCGGTCTCATCGAGGGCGCGAGCGAGGGCAAGGGCCTGGGCCTGGAGTTCCTCCGCCATGTCGAGCGCTGCACCGCGCTCGTCCACGTGCTCGACTGCGCCACGCTCGAGCCCGGCCGCGACCCGCTGACCGACCTCGACATCATCCTCGGCGAGCTGGCGGCGTACCCCGTCGGCGACGGACAGGTGCCGCTGATCGAGCGCCCGCAGCTGATCGCGCTCAACAAGGTCGACGTGCCCGAGGCCCAGGAACTGGCCGACTTCGTCCGGGCCGACCTCGAGGGCCGCGGCTACCGCGTGTTCGAGATCTCGACGGTCAGCCACTCGGGACTCCGCCAGCTGACGTTCGCCCTCGCCGAGATCGTCGAGAAGCACCGCCTCGAGCTCGCCGCCGTGCCGCGGGTGGAGCGCATCACCATCCGCCCCCGCGCCGTGGACGAGAAGGACTTCGAGATCCGGGTCGAGGGCGGCTCGTACGGCAACGTGTACCGGGTCCTGGGCACCAAGCCCGTGCGCTGGGTCGCGCAGACCGACTTCACGAACGACGAGGCCGTCGGCTTCCTCGCCGACCGCCTGGCCAAGCTCGGAGTCGAGAACGGCCTGTTCTCGGCCGGAGCGGTCGCCGGCTCCACCGTCGTCATCGGCCCCGGTGACGGCGTCGTCTTCGACTGGGAGCCGACCCTCACCTCGACGGCCGAGCTCATCACCGCGCCCCGCGGAACGGACCTCCGCCTCGAGGACAACCGGCGCAAGACCCGCAACGAGCGTCGCGAGGACTACTTCGAGCGGATGGACGCCAAGGCCGAGGCCCGCGCGGAGCTCGAGCGCGAGCGCCAGGGCGGCGTCTGGCGCGTCGCCGACGAGGGCGACGGCACGGAGGCCGGCGAGGAGAGCTGACTCCCGCCGCCGGGGTCGTCTGCCTCTACACTGGCCGGATGCCGCAGACGACCCCCGACAGCAGTGCGCTGACCGAGCGGTTCGCCGCCTCCCGCGTCGCGTCGCGCTCCCTCCGCAGTGCGACCACCGACCTCAAGAACCGGGCTCTGCTCGCCATCGCCGACGCGGTGCGCTCGAGCGCCGAGCGCGTCGTCCCGGCGAACGAGCTCGACCTCCAGCGGGGTCGCGAGATCGGCATGAGCGCGGGCCTGCAGGACCGCCTCCGCCTCGATGCGGCGCGCCTGGGGTCCCTCGCCGACGCCGTCGTCGCGGTCGTCGGGCTCACCGATCCGGTCGGGCAGACGGTGCGGGGATCGAACCTGCCCAACGGCGCCTCCCTCACCCAGGTGCGGGTCCCGTTCGGCGTGGTCGGAGCGATCTACGAGGCGCGCCCGAACGTCACCATCGACATCGCGGCGCTCGCCCTCAAGAGCGGGAACGCCGTGATCCTGCGCGGAGGCACGGCCGCGGAGAACACGAACCGCGTCCTGGTGGAGCTGCTGCAGGAGGCCGTCGCCTCCGTCGGCCTGCCCGCCGAGCTGGTGCAGACGGTCGACGACCACGGCCGCGAGGGCGCGAAGGCCCTCATGCGAGCGCGCGGCTACGTCGACGTCCTGGTGCCGCGGGGGAGCGCGGGCCTCATCGAGTCGGTCGTGACGGAGTCGACGGTCCCCGTGATCGAGACGGGCGCCGGAGTCGTCCACGTCTTCCTCGACGCCAGTGCCGACGAGCAGTGGGCCGTGGACATCGTCCACAACGCCAAGGTGCAGCGTCCGAGCACCTGCAACGCCCTCGAGACCCTCCTCGTCCACCGCGACGCCGCCGAGCGCCTCCTCCCGCCCGTCCTCGGCCGGCTCGCGGAAGCGGGAGTGACCGTGCACGGCGACGAGCGCGTCGCGGCGCTCTGGCCCGACGCGGTGCCCGCCACCGATGAGGACTGGTCCGCGGAGTACTACTCGCTCGACGTCGCCGTCGCGATCGTCGACGACCTCGACGCCGCGATGGCCCACATCGACCGGTACTCCACCCACCACACCGAGTCGATCGTGACGAACGACCTCCGGAGCGCCGAGCGCTTCCTCGCCGAGGTCGACTCCGCGGTCGTGATGGTCAACGCCTCCACCCGCTTCACCGACGGCGGGGAGTTCGGGTTCGGCGCCGAGGTCGGCATCTCGACGCAGAAGCTGCACGCTCGGGGCCCCATGGGCCTTCCCGAGCTGACCAGCACGAAGTGGCTGCTGCGCGGCGCGGGACAGGTCCGCACCTAGCGCCCGGACCGGCGATCCGGCGTCGAGCGGCGTCCGGGTAGACTCGTCTGAGCCCCGCCGGGGCGACCACGACCTCCAAGGAGCACTGCATGTCCCTCGCGACGACCGTCCTCGCCGAAGCAGCGGCCCACACGGAGCTGCCGTTCCCCCCAATCGTCTTCGGCCTGATCGCCGCCGTCGCCTTCACGGCCCTCGGCTTCGTCACCTGGAGCTACCGGGACGTGGCGAACCGCCACTCGCACAAGACCGGTGCCGGCTCCCACGACCAGCACGGTCACGGACACTAGGCGGGGAGCCCAGCGATCGTGACGTCCGCCGCGAGCGGAGGCCCGCGGCGTCCGCGCATCGGCGTGATGGGCGGCACCTTCGACCCGATCCACCACGGTCACCTGGTCGCCGCCTCCGAGGTGGCCCAGTCGTTCGACCTGGACGAGGTCGTCTTCGTGCCCACCGGCCAGCCGTGGCACAAGAAGACGGTGACCTCCGCCGAGCACCGGTACCTGATGACGGTGATCGCGACGGCGTCGAACCCGCGCTTCACCGTCAGCCGAGTCGACGTGGACCGCATCGGCACGACCTACACGATCGACACCCTGCGCGACATCCACGCCGCGCACCCCGACGCCGAGCTGTTCTTCATCACCGGCGCGGACGCGGTCGCTCAGATCCTGAGCTGGAAGGACTACGACGAGCTGTGGGAGCTGGCCCACTTCGTCGCCGTCAGCCGGCCGGGGCACGTCCTCAACGTTTCGGGATTGCCGGCCCAGGACGTATCCTTGTTGGAGATTCCGGCACTGGCGATCTCCTCGACCGACTGTCGGAGCCGCGTCAACCGGGGTCATCCGGTCTGGTACCTGGTTCCCGACGGTGTCGTCCAGTACATCTCGAAGCACCACCTGTATCGGAGCACGTCATGACAGTTCAGCCCGAGGAGAAGCCGCTCACCCGGCGCGAGATCCGCGAGCGCGAGAGGCGCGAGGCCGGTGCGGCCACGACCGCCGCCGTTCCGACGACGTCCCGCCGAGCTGCCACCGCGACCGCCACCACCGCCGGCGACATGCCGGTGCTGACCCCCACCCAGGCCCTGCGGATCACCCCCGTCGAGCCGAGCCCCGCGAGCGAGCCCGACCTGCGCACCTCCTCGATGGAGATCGTCGCCACCGAGAACGCCACGGGCCGCCAGCTGACCCGTCGGGAGCTGCGCGCACTGCTGGCGCAGCAGCAGGCGGAGAAGGTCGCCGCCGCACCGGAGGCGCAGCCGCCCGCCGACGAGGAGCGGTCCGACGACGAGCGCTGCGACTACGTCGAGGGCGCCCTCGAGCGCGCCTCGGCGCTCCCGCCGACCGGGTCGGACCCCGTGATCGAGGCGGCCGACGAGTCCCGTGATGCGGAGCCGGTGCCCGAGGGCGCAGCGGAGCAGGAGCCGGAGGGCGACGAGGACGTCGTCACCGAGGACGCCCCCGAGGCGTCCGAGGAGGAGGCGGACGAGTCCGCCACCGATGCGACCGCGGACGCCGACGCGGCCGAGGTGCACGAGGCCGAGATCGAGAGCTCCTCCTCCGACGACGAGACGCCGTCCGCGGACGCCTCCGACGAGCGGGACGCGGACGACGAGCAGCCGACGGCCGGCGAGCAGCCCGAGCAGCCGCACCTGAACACCGCGCTCTTCGCGTCGGTGGGCGGATCCCTCGACATCGCCGACGAGAAGGCCACCGAGATCACCGGGAGCTTCGAGCCGCCGATCGAGCACCTCGCCATCACCGAGGAACTCGACAGCAAGTCGAAGGAGGAGGTGGACGCCTCGTTCGACTCCCTCATCGCGAGCGGAGTCGCCGCCACCGGTGCCGTCACCACCACCAACGCGCTGATCCTGCCGACCACGGGCCCCGGCGCGACAGTCGGCACGGACACGGGGGAGATCCTCGTCACCGGCTCGTTCGACCTCCCGCGCAGCCTCGGCTCCACGGGCCAGCACCCGAACCTCTACGACTCGCCCGATGTGGACCGCTACGTCGACCGCATCGACCGCGAGCAGCCCGTCGGCGAGTCCGAGCCGGTCCGGGCGTCCAGCGCCGTCTCCACCCACGCCGCCGGCACCTCGATGATCGCGCCGCAGAAGCGCGCCGGCGTGAGCGTCCCGGTGGTCCTCGCGATCACCGCGGCCGTCCTGCTGGTCGGCGCGATCGCGCTGTTCATCGGCGGCTTCGTGCTCAACATCTTCTGATCTCCACCACCGACACTGAAGGCTTCATGACTGCGACCGATTCCGCCCGCGCCCTGCTCCAGCTCGCGGCCACCGCCGCCGACTCCAAGGGCGGTGAGGACCTCGTCGCCCTCGACGTCTCGGGGCCGCTGCCGCTGGTCGACATCTTCCTCCTCGCCACCGGCCGCTCCGAGCGCAACGTGGTCGCGATTGCGAACGAGGTGGAGGACCGCCTGAACGACTCCGGCGCCAAGCTGCTGCGCCGCGAGGGCCGTGCGGAGGGCCGCTGGATCCTCCTCGACTTCGGCGACCTCGTCGTGCACGTCTTCCACGAGGAGGACCGCATGTACTACTCGCTCGAGCGCCTCTGGAAGGACTGCCCGACGGTGCCGTTCACCCTCGAGCAGCCCGTCGCCGTCGACTCGTCGACGTCCTCGAACTGACGAACACGCCCGGCGACAGCGCTCGATTTCACTTCACGCGAATCGTGTTGTAGTTTATTCGAGTTGCTTCCGCCGGGCGGAGACAGCGAAAGACAGTACGAAGCAAGACAGAACACAACACGGGTCCGTGGCGCAGCTGGTAGCGCACCTGCATGGCATGCAGGGGGTCAGGGGTTCGAATCCCCTCGGATCCACCGAACAGGTCCGCACTCCTCCGGGAGTGCGGACCTTCGTCGTTCACGGCGCTACAGGGTCTGGCGCCGTCCTGTCCGGCTCAGGCCGGTCATGACCGTACCCGCCCGGCCGCCGGGTCCCCCTGCTGGTCACGCACGCGTCGGCCCGACCGGCTCCACATGGCCGCCGCATCCGGCGAGGAATCCGGAGAGCTCGCCCCAGGCGTCCTCCCCGATCGTGGTGTTCGGGCGCCGTGCGAGATCGGCCAGAGCGTCCGTCAGCTCGTCGACTCCCGTCACGATCCTCGTCCGTGCCGCTCCCGTGCCCTGCCATCCGGGCGCGTACGTCCTGACGTCGGGGTGGCTGTAGAGCACGGCCGTCTCGAACCACGGCGTGGGCAGACCGTTCAGGGCCAGGTGCTCCTTGAGCCTCGCGGCCTGGATCCGGACCTGCCGGGCGGGGACGTGCTGCTCGACATGCGTGCGCACCGTCCACCGCGACACCGTCCCCGGTGCGATCTGAACCGCGAAGGCCTCGGGCAGGGCGTCCTCGTCGAGGAGGACGCCGTAGGAGGGGTGGACAGTACCGGGTCGCACGCCGTCGAAGACGACCCCCTGCCAGTACTTGGCCTCGATGATGAGCGCGCCGTGCCGGGTGAGCAGCAGATGGTCGATCTGCGCGAGGAAGCGGCGCGTCGTGCGCGCGTCGACCGGTACGAAGACGACGTTCGTGGCGAGGACGCCGGACAGCCCCGCCGAGGCGCACGCCTCCCGGATCAGGGTGTGCGAGACGGCCTCGCTGCTCCAGGTCCTGGCGAGCGCGTCACGGGTCTGCTCGACCTCCTCCTGCGCCGTCTCGAGCTCGTTCCGACTGAGGTCGCGCTCGGCGTCGCGCGCGCGCGTCAGTGCCTTGAGCGCCGCCTCGTGGCTCCGGTCGCGCTCGGCGATCGTGCGCTGGTGCTCCTCCGCGGCCTCCTCCGCGGCCTGCTCCGCCGCCGCTCTCGCCGCAGTGCGCCGTCGGCGGCCGGTGACGACCGTGATGAGGAGGGCCAGGAGCAGGGCGGCCGCGACGGCCCAGGGCAGGTACTCGTTCATGGTCCCCAGGCAAGCACGGACCACCGACCGTGCGCCGCCACGGCTCCTGATCGCGCCGTTCGGCGGACCGGCCGCGGTGCGCTCGCTCGTGCCCTGTCCGGACGTCTTCGTCGGCGTCCGCCTGCGCGCGCGGTGGAGACGCCGACCCTGCGCCGGCCGATCGCGCAGGCGGAGCCCTACCGCCGCCTGGCGGACGCGATGCGCGACCAGCACGAGGTCCGGCTGACCGGCGTCGAGGGCACGCTGCTGGGCTTCGTCGGCCCGCAGCCGTTCCAGGGGATCAGCGTCGCCGGCCTGCGCACGCACGTCGTCGACACCACCGGCGGGATCGGCGGCCACGTGCTCGCCGCCTCGGGAGTCGCGGGCCTGCTCGAGATCGAGCAGTACGGCGGCATCACCGTCCGCCTGCCCGAGTCAAACGACCACCTGCGAGCCGACCTGGACGCGGCGGCCGACGCCGACGCCGCGATCCGAGCCGTGGAGACCGGCCACCCGCGCTGAGCGGCCCTACCCTGGACGCATGCCCTCACTGCGCGACGTCCACGCCGTCATCGACCGTCTCTGGCCCGAGGCGGCCGCCGAGAGCTGGGACGCGCCCGGCCTGGTCACCGGCGACCCCGACGCCGCGGTGGAGCGGATCCTGCTCACGGTCGACGTGGTCTCCGACACCGTCGCGGAGGCCGTCGACGGCGGATACCAGCTCCTGGTCGCGCACCACCCGCTGCTGCTGCGCGGCGTCACCTCGATCGCCGAGGACGGCTACAAGGGCCGCCTGCTTGCGGACCTCGTCCGGGGCGGCTGCGCACTGATCTCGGCCCACACGAACGCCGACATCGTCGCGGACGGCGTCTCGGACGTGATCGCGACCCGCCTCGGCCTGACCGGCACGACTCCGCTCGTCCCGGGCGCCGACCCGTCGGTCGGGCTCGGCCGGGTGGGCGACCTGCCCGAGGAGGTGACGCTCGGACGCCTGGCCGGAGCCGTGGCCGAGCTCCTGCCGGCCACCGCAGGGGGAGTGCGGGCCGCGGGCGCCTACGAGACGCCCGTGCGCCGCGTGTCGCTCTGCGGGGGAGCGGGGGACTCCCTCCTGGACGCCCCCGCCGTCCGCACGAGCGACGTCTTCATCACCGCCGACCTCCGGCACCACCCGGCCTCCGAGGCGCGCGAGAAGGCCCTGCACGGCACCGGGCCCGCCCTCATCGACGTCTCGCACTGGGCGAGCGAGTGGCTGTGGCTCGACGTCGCCGCGACCGTGCTGCGGGAGGCCCTGCCCACGGTCACCGTCGAGGTGAGCGAGACCCGCACCGACCCGTGGGATTTCGCGATCGTGCACTGACCCGCCGCGGGCACGGGAGAATGGACGCGGCGCGCCCGTACTGCGCGCCGGGAACGAGGACCGCCACGTGAAAGCCAGCCCCGCACACCAGCGCGAACTCCTGACTCTGGCGAGTCTGGACACGAGGGGCGCGCAGCTGCGCCACGCCCTCGCGACGCTCCCGCAGATCGCGCGGATCCAGGCGATGCAGGCCCGCGACAACGAGACCCGCCGCTCCCTCGCCGAGCGCACAGGGCGCCTCGAGGACGTGCGCACCGAGCTCGGGCGCATCGAGTCCGACGTCAGCGTGGTCGAGAAGCGGCTCACCCGCGATCGCGACCGCCTGCAGACCGCATCCGCGGCCAAGGACATCGCCGCGCTCGAGAGCGAGATCACCTCCCTCGTGAAGCGACGGGGAGACCTCGAGGACATCGAGCTGACCCTGATGGAGCGGATCGAGGGCATCGAGTCCGAGGTCGCCGCGGCTCAGGCCGAGCGCGACGAGGTCGTCGCCTCGCTCGGGACCCTCGCCGAGGAGCGCGACGCGCAGGCCGAGAAGCTCCGCGACAAGCAGGAGGCGCTCGCCCGGGACCGGGCGGACCTGGTGACGACCCTTCCGGAGGACCTGGTCGAGCTGTACGAGAAGCAGCGCGCCCGCTACGGAGTCGGCGCGGCCCTCCTCCGCGGGAAGGTGTCGGAGGGGAGCGGCGTGGCCCTCACCGAGTCGGACCTCTCCTGGATCCGCGCCTCCGCTCCCGACGAGGTCGTCCTCTGCCCCGACAGCGGCTGCATCCTGGTGCGCGGCGAGGAGTCCACCCTCGCCTGAGCCGTACACTGGACGGGCGAACGGGCCGGCAAGACGGTCGCGTCACCGCGGCGAGAGCCGTGGTGCCGAGGAACGTCCGGGCTCCGCAGAGCAGGGCGGTGGGCAACACCCACCCGGGGCGACCCGCGAGACAGTGCCACAGAGAACAGACCGCCGTCGGCTCCGGCCGGCGGTAAGGGTGAAACGGTGGTGTAAGAGACCACCAGGGGCCGGAGTGATCCGGTCCGCTCGGTAAACCTCGCCCGGAGCAAGGTCAGACAGAGGACGATGCGGCTGCTCGTCGGGTCCTCGGGTAGACCGCTGGAGGGTCACGGCGACGTGGCTCCGAGAGAGATGGCCGTCCAGCGCCCGCCGAGAGGCGCGGCGTGAACAGAACCCGGCGTATCAGCCGACCCCTTCGCCACGAGATGCCCCGCCCCGGCGGGGCATCTCGCGTCTCCGCCGGTCGCCGAGGTCGCGCTCCCGCCCGCAGGCAGCGCGACGGCCTGCCGTGGCGGTTCCCGGGTCTCGACACACCCTTGCGCGGCTACTCGTCAAGACTGGCGCAGTCCATCTCTCGCGCTGCCTCCTGCGGACGACGCGGCGCAGCACGACGTCCGGCAGGCGCCGATCCCGGAGGACGGTCCTGAGACGCCGCTGCGGATCGCCGCCGAGGACCGGGTGCCCCCGCCCCGTCGTGGCTCACCGCGACCGCTGGACCCCGAAGGTCCGATCATGTCCGTGCGCCATGGCGCCACGCACCAGGCGAACCGGCGAAACGCGTGCCAGCGTTTCGCCGTAGCCGTCCGCACCCCGCTCCCCGGAACGCGTCACCTCCCGAGGCCGACCGCGCCTCGGCGGGCGGGGACCGCCGAGGAAAAAGACTCAGCCCCGCCCTGCGAGCGCGGCCGCGCCGAGGATGCCGGCGTTGTTGCGGAGCGCCGCCGGGATGATCGGGGTGCGCAGGTCGAGCAGCGGGAGGAACTCGTCGTGGTGCTTGGAGATGCCGCCGCCGACGATGAAGAGATCGGGCCAGAGCAGCGCCTCGAGGTGGGAGTAGTAGCGCTGCAGGCGCTTCGCCCAGTGCTTGTAGTCGAGGTCGTCGCGCTCCTTGGCGGCGAACGAGGCCTTCTTCTCGTAGTCGCCGCCGTGGATCTCGAGGTGGCCGAGCTCGGCATTGGGGATGAGGATCCCGTCGTGGATCTGCGCCGTCCCGATGCCGGTGCCGAGGGTGGTCATGATGACCAGGCCCTTCTTGTCCTTCGCCGCTCCGAAGCGCGACTCGGCGTAGCCCGCCGCGTCGGCGTCGTTGACGAAGAAGATGTTCCTGCCGATCGCGTCCTCGAAGAGCTTCTCGGCCTCGAGGCCGATCCACTCGTCCGACACGTTCGCCGCCGACATCGTCCGTCCGTGGACGACGACGGCGGGGAAGCAGATGCCGACCGGGGTGTCCGAGGGCAGGTCCGGGATCTTCTCGAGGATCTGCTGGACGGTGGCGACGATGTCCTTCGGCGTGCCTCCCGGGGGAGTGGCGAGCTTCATCCGGTCGCTGAGCAGGGTGCCCGCGGCCAGGTCCACCGAGGCCCCCTTGATGCCCGTTCCCCCGATGTCGATCCCGATGGCGGTCGCCGCAGCAGTCATAGCGGCCATGCTAGCGAAGGGCGGGGGTGCGGACCGACGCGGGCTGCGGCGTAGGATCGCGGCATGGCTGACGGCGACGCGAACTCCTGGTGGTACAACCTCAAGGCCGGCACGGTGGAGCAGGGATTCGTGTCCCCCTCCGTCGACCGGGTGGGACCCTTCTCCTCTCGCGAGGAGGCGGAGCACGCCCTCGAGCGGCTGCACGAGAACAGCCGCAAGTGGGCCGAGGAGGACGCCGCCGAGGACCGCTGACCGCGGCTACTCGTAGCTGTGCTCGGCGCCGGGGTAGGCGCCGGACTCCACGTCGTCCCGGTACGCGGTGACCGCTCCGGTGAGCACGCCGCGCAGATCCGCGTACTGCTTCACGAAGCGGGGGATGCGGCCGGTGGTGAATCCGGCGAAGTCCGTCCACACGAGCAGCTGTCCGTCGACGTGCGGTCCCGCTCCGACTCCGATCGTCGGGATGCGCAGCTCCTCCGTCACCTGATGTGCCGCGTCCGCGGGCACCATCTCGAGGACGACGGCGAACGCCCCGGCCTCCTGGACGGCGCGCGCGTCGGCGAGCAGCTGCTCGATGCCCTCGCCGCGCCCCTGGACCATGTGACCGCCGAGCCCGTGCTCGCTCTGCGGCGTGAAGCCGATGTGCGCCATCACGGGGATGCCCGCCTCGACGATGCGCCGGATCTGCTCGGCGGAGCGGACTCCGCCCTCGAGCTTCACCGCGTGCGCGTGCGTCTCCTTCATGAAGCGGAACGCCGTGTGCAGCGCGTCGTCGGCACCCGACTCGTAGGAGCCGAAGGGCATGTCGGCGACGACGAAGGCGCGCTCGACGGCTCCGGCGACGGCGCGCGCCAGCGGGATGAGCTCGTCGACGGTGACGGGCAGAGTGGTGTCGTAGCCGAGCACCGTGTTGCCGGCGGAGTCGCCCACGAGGAGGAAGTCGATCCCGGCGTCGTCGAAGATCTTCGCCGTCAGCTGGTCGTAGCTGGTCAGCCCGGTGATGCGGACACCGGAGTCCTTCGCGTTCTGGAAGTGGCGGGTTCGAACGCGTTTCACGGGCTGCGCTGACATGGGCGCCAGTCTACGGCGCGCCTCGGGCGCCCCGCGGGCCCCGGTCGGAGGCAGTAGCCTGAGGGTCGAAACAGGAGGGGTCTGGATGGACAAGCAACGGGACTTCGTTCTTCGCACCATTGAAGAGCGAGGGATCAAATTCGTTCGCCTCTGGTTCACCGACGTCGTCGGCACGCTGAAGTCGGTCGCGATCGCGCCGGCCGAGGTGGAGGGCGCGTTCGCGGAGGGGCTCGGCTTCGACGGCTCCGCCATCGAGGGCCTCACCCGCTCCTTCGAGGCCGACGTCCTCGCGCATCCGGACCCGTCGACCTTCCAGATCCTCCCGTGGCGCGGAGAGATCGACCCGACGGCGCGGATGTTCTGCGACATCACGACGCCCGACGGCCAGCCCGCCGTCGCCGACCCGCGCAACGTGCTCAAGCGCACGCTGGCGAAGGCGGCCGAGCGCGGGTTCACCTTCTACACGCACCCCGAGATCGAGTTCTACCTCCTCAAGTCGTCGTCCTTCGGCGCCGAGGGTCCGGAGCCGGTCGACTCCGCCGGGTACTTCGACAACGTCCCCGGAGGCACGGCGCACGACTTCCGCCGCCGCTCCGTGCGCATGCTGGAGGATCTGGGCATCTCGGTCGAGTTCAGCCACCACGAGGCGGGCCCCGGCCAGAACGAGATCGACCTCCGCTACGCGGACGCGCTCACCACGGCCGACAACATCATGACCTTCCGCACCGTGATCAAGGAGGTGGCGATCGAGCAGGGCGTCTACGCGACGTTCATGCCGAAGCCGCTCTCCGGGCACCCCGGCTCGGGCATGCACACGCATCTCTCGCTCTTCGAGGGCGACGTGAACGTGTTCTACGAGCAGGGCGCCCAGTACCAGCTCTCGAAGCTCGGCCGTCAGTTCATCGCGGGCCTGCTCAAGCACGCCCCCGAGATCACCGCCGTGACGAACCAGTTCGTCAACTCCTACAAGCGGCTCTGGGGCGGCGACGAGGCGCCCAGCTACGTCTCGTGGGGCCACAACAACCGGTCCGCCCTCGTGCGCGTTCCGCTCTACAAGCCCAACAAGGGGCAGTCCTCGCGCATCGAGTACCGGGCGCTGGACTCCGCGGCGAACCCCTACCTGGCGTACTCGCTGCTCCTGGCGGCCGGGCTCAAGGGCATCGAAGAGGGCTACGAGCTCCCGGCCGAGGCCGAGGACAACGTGTGGGCTCTCTCGGACGCGGAGCGCCGGGCGCTCGGCTACGGCGCCCTGCCCGCCAGCCTCGACCGCGCCATCTCGCTGATGGAGGAGTCCGAGCTCGTGGCCGAGACGCTGGGCGAGCAGGTGTTCAACTTCGTGCTGCTCAACAAGCGGAAGGACTGGGCCGAGTACCGCGCCCAGGTCACGCCGTACGAGCTGCGCAGCAACCTCGAGATGCTCTGACGCCTCGGCCATGCCCCGCGAACGCTCCCTCCGCGATGTCGCACGCCTCGGCTTCGCCGCGCTCGGCGAGACCGGGGCACGGCTGGCCGAGGCGGAGGAGCTGGCCGGGCGGCAGCTCGAGTCGGTGCTGCCCTCCTTCGCCCGGGTGGCGGACCCGGACGAGGCGCTGCTCGCTCTGATCGACCTGCTGCGGCGGCACCGCGACCGGATGGACGCGGTCCTCGCCGACGACGAGGCCCTGACCCGGCTGCTTCTGGTGGTGGGTGCCTCCTCCGGCATCGCCGACTTCCTCCAGCGCCGGCCCGACGAGCTGGCCAGCGTGCTCGAGCCGGTGCGCACGCTCCCCGGGCGCGCCGAAATGAAGGCCGAGCTGCTCGAGTCGGTCGGCGCCGTCGACGGCTTCTCGTCGCTCCGGGAGGAGGCGGGCTGGACGGCGCTGCGCGTCCGGTACCGCCGCCTCCTCACCAGGATCGTCGTCCACGATCTGAGCCAAGCCGACCCCGTCGCGGCGATCGACCGGGTGACGAGGGCGCTGGCCGACCTCGCCGGAGCCGCGCTGGAGGCGTCCCTCGCCGTGGCGCGGACCGAGCTGGTCGAGGGCACGGGCCCAGGCCGCTTCGGCCGGGACGAGGTCGCCGCCACCCGCTTCGCCGTCATCGGCATGGGCAAGGCGGGAGCGTCCGAGCTCAACTACGTCAGCGACGTCGACGTGATCTTCGTCGCCGAGGGCGACCCGGAGAAGGAGCTGACGAACGCCCGTGCGATCGACGTCGCCACCCGGCTCGCCGTGCTCCTCATGCGCGGGACCTCTGCGCTGGCGATGGAGCCGGAGCTCTGGGAGGTCGACCCGAACCTGCGCCCGGAGGGCAAGCAGGGCGCGCTCGTGCGCACCCTCGAGTCGCACATCACCTACTACGACCGGTGGGCGAAGAGCTGGGAGTTCCAGGCGCTGCTCAAGGCGCGTCCGCTCGCCGGCGACCAGGAGCTGGGGCGGGCGTACGTCGACGCGGTCGCGCCCAAGGTCTGGTCGAGCGCCTCCCGCGAGAACTTCGTCGAGTCGGTGCAGCGGATGCGGGAGCGGGTCACCGAGAACATCCCGCAGAACGACGTCCACTACCAGATCAAGCTCGGGCCCGGCGGCCTGCGCGACATCGAGTTCACGGTGCAGCTGCTTCAGCTCGTCCACGGGCAGACCGACGACGAGATCCGCATGCCCGGGACTCTCCTCGCCCTGGGCGCCCTCGCCGACCGCGGGTACATCGGCCGCTCCGCCGCCGAGGAGTTCGCGCAGGACTACCGGGCACTCCGGCTGCTCGAGCACCGCCTCCAGCTGCGGCGCCTTCGGCGTACGCACCTGATGCCGCGGGACGAGCACGAGCTGCGGACCCTCGCCCGCTCCAGCGGGCTCGCCCGCACGGCGGAGGAGCTGCTGAGCGTCTGGAACGGGATCAAGCACCGCGTCCGGGGCCTGCACGAGCGCCTGTTCTACCGTCCGCTGCTCTCCGCGGTCGCCGCGCTCTCCGACGGCGGTGCCGAGCTGTCCACCGGCCAGGCGGAGGCGCGCCTCGCCGCCATCGGCTTCGCAGACGCCCGCGGGGCGCTCGGTCACATCGCCGCGATGACCTCGGGCGTCTCGCGCCGCGCGAGCATCCAGCGCCACCTCGTGCCGGTGATGCTGCAGTGGTTCGCCGACGGACCGGACCCCGACTACGGCCTGCTCGCGTTCCGGCGCCTCAGCGACGCACTGGGCGGGACGCCCTGGTTCCTCCGGATGCTGCGCGACTCGTCCGGAGCCGCCAAGCGGCTCACCACGGTGCTCTCCGGATCGCGCTTCGTCGGCGAGCTGCTCGACCGCATCCCGGAGTCGGCGGCCTGGCTCGAGGACGACGACGCCCTCCGCCCCCGCAGCGCCGCCCAGCTCGCCGAGGAGGTGCGCGCCGTGCTCGCCCGGCACGAGACGCCCGACGCGGTCGCCTCGGTCCTCCGCTCGATGCGCCGGCGCGAGGTGCTGCGGACCGCCATGGGTGGCGTGCTCGGCCTCAGCTCGATCGAGGAGATCGCGACCAGCCTCACCGACATCATCAGCGCACTGCTGGGCGGCGTGCTCGCCGCCATCCGGCGCGGCAGTGCGACCCGGCCCGGCGCCGACGCGGAGTTCGCGATCATCGGCATGGGCCGGTACGGAGGGGCGGAGCTGGGGTTCGGCTCCGACGCCGACGTGATGTACGTCCAGCGACCCGGCACCGCCGAGCCGCACCAGGCCCAGCTCTACTCGCAGTTCGTCGTCGCCGAGCTGGTCCGGCTCACGGAGGACTCCCGCCTGCCACTCGACCTCGACGCCGACCTGCGGCCCGAGGGCAAGAACGGGCCGCTCGTGCGCTCCCTCGACTCCTACCGCGCCTACTACGCCCGCTGGTCGCTGACGTGGGAGGCGCAGGCGCTGCTCCGGGCGCGGGGAGTAGCGGGGGACCAGGCGCTCATCGAGGACTTCGAGGAGCTGGCCGACGGGGTCCGCTACCCGGGAGCGGTCTCCGACCGCGACATCCGCGAGGTGAAGCGGATCAAGGCACGGGTCGAGAGCGAGCGTCTGCCGCAGGGCGCCGACCCCCGCCGTCACCTCAAGCTCGGCCGTGGATCGCTGAGCGACGTCGAATGGCTGGTGCAGCTCCTCCAGCTGCAGCACGCGCGGCGGACCCCGGCGCTGCGGACCACCTCGACCCTCACCGCCCTCGCGGTCGCGGAGGAGGAGGGCATGGTCGGCCCGCAGGACGCGGAGCGGCTGCGTGCCGCGTGGATCCTCGCGTCCCGTGTCCGCTCGGGCACCACGCTCTGGGGCAACCGCACCAGCGACGTCCTCCCGACCGACCGCCGGCAGCTCGAGGGCGTCGCGCGCCTGCTGGAGTACCCGGCCGGGTCCGCGACGGCGCTCGAGGACGACTACCTCGGCGTGACCCGCCGCTCCCGCGCGGTCTTCGAGCGCCTGTTCTACGGGCCGGCCGCGGGAGACGCTCCCTCCTACCGCTGACGCCCGCGCGCCGGGGACGGCGAAGGGCCGCCCCTCCGAGGAGGAACGGCCCTTCGGCAGTGCTGCGGGATCAGACCCCGTAGTACAGCTCGAACTCGAACGGGTGAGGACGCTGCGCGAGGGGCTTGATCTCCTTCTCGCGCTTGTACTCGATCCAGGTGTCGATGAGCTCCTGAGTGAACACGCCGCCCTGGAGGAGGAAGTCGTGGTCGGCCTCGAGGGCGTCGAGCGCCTCGCCCAGGGTCGCGGGGACCTGCGGGATGAGCTTCGCCTCCTCGGGGGGCAGCTCGTAGAGGTCCTTGTCGACCGGCTCGTGCGGCTCGATGCGGTTCTTGATGCCGTCGAGGCCCGCCATCAGCTGGGCGGCGAACGCGAGGTACGGGTTGCCGGAGGCGTCGGGCGCACGGAACTCGATGCGCTTGGCCTTCGGGTTCGTGCCCGTGATCGGGATGCGGATGGACGCGGAGCGGTTGCCGGCCGAGTAGACCAGGTTGACCGGCGCCTCGAAGCCCGGGATCAGGCGGTGGTACGAGTTGACCGTCGGGTTCGTGAACGCGAGGACGGCGGGGGCGTGCTTGAGCAGGCCGCCGATGTACCAGCGCGCGAGGTCCGAGAGACCGCCGTAGCCGTTCTCGTCGTAGAAGAGCGGCGTGCCGTCGTTCCACAGCGACTGGTGGGTGTGCATGCCCGAGCCGTTGTCGCCGAAGAGCGGCTTCGGCATGAACGTGGCGGTCTTGCCCCACTGCTCGGCCGTGTTCTTGACGATGTACTTGAACTTCAGGATGTCGTCCGCCGCGTGGACCATCGTGTCGAAGCGGTAGTTGATCTCGGCCTGGCCGCCGGTACCCACCTCGTGGTGCGAGCGCTCGAGGATGAGGCCGGCGTCGATCAGCTTGAGGCAGATGTCGTCGCGGAGGTCGGCCTGCTTGTCGACGGGGCTCACCGGGAAGTAGCCGCCCTTGTAGGGCGTCTTGTTGCCGAGGTTGCCGCCCTCCTCGACGCGTCCCGAGTTCCAGGCGCCCTCGACCGAGTCGACGGAGTGGAACGCGGAGTTCTGCGTGATCTCGTAGCGGACGTCGTCGAAGATGTAGAACTCCGCCTCGGGAGCGAAGAACGCGGTGTCGGCGATGCCGGTCGACGCGAGGTACTTCTCGGCCTTCTTCGCGACCTGACGCGGGTCCTTGGAGTAGATCTCGCCGTTGCGCGGGTTGTAGATGTCGAAGACGAGGATCAGCGTGCGCTCGACGCGGAACGGGTCCACGTAGGCGGTGGTCACGTCAGGGATCAGCTGCATGTCCGATTCGTGGATGTTCGCGAATCCGCGGATCGAGGACCCGTCGAAGAGCTGACCGACGGAGAAGAACTCCTCATCGACAGTCGAGGCGGGGATGTTGAAGTGCTGCTGGACACCGGGGAGATCGGTGAACCGGATGTCGAGGAACTTGACGTCCGTGTCCTTGATGAACGAGAGCACCTCGGAAGAATCTTTAAACATGCAAAGGTCTCCAATGGCGTGACGGGGTGCTGCAGAGCGCAGCCGTTCCAGGGTAGTGACGGGGGGTTTCCCCACCGTGTCCCTGTTGTTTCCGACATGTTACGGGGCCGGTCCGGGGTCGGGCTCCACGTCGTCTGCCGGACCACCCGCTCCTCGGTCCGCTCCGAGACGCCGCGGATAGGATCGGAGGATGCCAGCCGCCGACCGCAGGACCTTCGCCGACGCCGCCCCGAGCTCGTACCCGGGGGAGCGTCTCGGCCTCCCCCGAGAGGGCCGCCTCTCGGTCGGACGGTCCGGCCGCCGCATCGCCGCCCTGGCCGTCGACTTCGCCGTCGCCGCTCTGCTGTCGCTCGCGTTCTTCGACTACGACCGCTGGGCGAGCCTGCTGCTGTTCGTCCTGCTGCAGGTCGTCTTCATCCCCACCATCGGCGGCAGCATCGGGCACCGCCTGCTCGGGATGCGCGTTATCCGTCTCGGCGGGGGCTGGGTCGGCGTGTGGCGCCCGATCGTGCGCTCTGTGCTGCTGGCCGTGCTGGTGCCGGCGCTCGTCTGGGACTCGGACCAGCGCGGCTTCCACGACAAGGTGGCCGGGACGGTTCTCGTCCGCTACTGACTCGCGCCGCAGACGCGACAGGCCGGCCGGGAGAGATCCCGACCGGCCTGTCGCGTCGTGCGTCAGCGCGATCGCTGAGGGCGCACCTTGAAGGGGTCGACGCCCTTCGGGATGGGCAGCGACGTGTTGAGCGAGGAGAGCCGGTTCTTCACCGCGAGGACCTCGGCCTTGGTGAGGACCTTCTTCGTCTTCGAGAGGCGGCTCGGCACCTTGTGCAGCGGAGTCGCATCGGCGTCGGAGCCGACGTGCACGAAGGTGACGGGGACGTTCGGCAGGATCCGCGACACCTTGCGCCGCTCGTCCTCGAGCATGCGCTTGGTCCGGGAGGCGGGGCCCTCCGCGATCAGCACGACGCCTCCGCGGCCGACGGCGCGGTAGACGGCGTCCTGGGTCTTGCCGTTGACGGCGACGGGCATCTCGCCGCCGGTCCAGGTGCCGCGCAGTCCGCTGCGCAGGACGGCGCCGACCGCGCCGGGCTGCCCGGCGATCTGCCCGTAGGCGGCGCGCTCGGCGCGGCGCGAGAGCACGGCGAGTCCGGCGACCAGGCCGGCCATCACGCCCACGATGATCCACAGCGCGATCACGAAGCCGTTGCCGTTGCCGAGCAGGATGCCGAGGAGCACGCCGAGCAGGATCGGGAGCAGGAGCGCGAGGAGGATGATCCAGACGGCGCTGCTGTCGTAGCGGCGGGTCATCTGGAACACCTGCCACATCTGCTTGAGACGTCCGGGTTCCTTGACCGCCTTCGTCGACGGTTCCGTGCTGCGTGCCATGACGTCAAGGATACCGAGCGGGAGCGCGGCGGCGGACCCCGGACGCGGATCCGACTCCTCCACAGAGGGCACGTGCGCCGATCCCTCCACCGATCGGGATCGGCGGGCGTCCTCCGCCTCGGCCTGCGGTCAGGCTCGCCTCATGACGAGCAGCGGGACGGTCCAGGGCCGGAGGATCGGCGGAGCGCGGACGGGGAGGCGGTGGACGCCTGCGCCGGACGCCGCACCGTCGGCCGAGCGGACGATGCGGCCGCGGGAGGCCGAGGCGCTGCAGGCGTCGCCGGTGGCTCGGCTCGCCGAGCACCGCCACCGCGAGAGCATCGTCCGGGTGGAGTCGTCTCCGAGGAGGTGCATCGTGTCGACCGCCCCTCCCGTCGTCGCCACGCTCGAGTGGTTCCTGCGGGTCGAGCGGGGGATCGGACTCGGCGCCGCGGTCACCCTCCTCGCCCCCGTGGTGGGCGCGGTCCGCTCGGCCGCGCTCGAGGGAGCATGGCTGGCTCCGACGACGGACGACATCGGCTTGACGGAGAAGGGTCGGCCCCTGCTGCTGCTGACGACGCCCGCCGTCGACACCCCGCGTGCGGCGCGCGACGCGCTGCAGCGGGTCCTGGAGCGCCTCGGGATGCTCTGCCCGGAGCTGCCGGTCGCCGCCCTCGCGCGGCACCGCGACCTGCTGGCGCTGGAGGGCAACCTCTACGGACTCGCGGATCCGCAGGGGATAGGCGAGGCGGTGCGGGCGCTGCCGACGTCCGGCGCGGATGCACGGGGTCGGGAGGCGGTGCCTGCTCCGACTGCCCGGCACCGGCGGGTCCATCCGCTCGACGGCTGGCAGGACCGCCTCCGGGCGTTCGTCGTCCGGCGTCGGGGACCGCTCTCGGTCGGGACGGCGATCGTGCTGGGAGCGGTGCTCGCCGGTTCGCTCGCGGGCGGGCCCGATCGGCAGGTGCAGGATGCGGAGGCGTCGACCGCAGCCGCGCCCGTTCCGGCTCGGTCGGCTCCGCCGGCGGTGGCGACCGCGGCACCGCCGGCTCCGGTCGCGGCGACCTCACTCGACGCCGAGCAGGCGGCGGAGGTGCTGATCGACGCGGTGCGCGCGTGCGGGGACCGGGAGTGCGCCCGCGGTCTGGTCACGGCGGACTCGCCGCTCGGCGACGCAGCGGACGGCCCCGCCTCCGCTGTCCCGGCGACGGGGGAGGCGTCGGCCGTCCTCGTCGACGTGAACGGGGCATCGGCGGTCGTGCACCTCCGGACGGCCCCGGGGACGACAGCGGCCTCCGTCCTGATCATCAGGACGGAGGCCGGCTGGCTCATCCGCGACGTCTACGCCGGAGCGGCCTCGTGAGAGGCGCGCTCAGGGGGAGCGTCTCAGATGCCGAGGTCGTTCTCGAACGAGCCCTCCTCGAGGCGCTCCTTGATCGCGACCAGGAAGCGCGCCGCGTCGGCTCCGTCGACCGTGCGGTGGTCGTACGAGAGCGCGAGGAAGACGGTCGAGCGGATCGCGATGGCGTCAGCACCGTCCACCTGCACGACGGCCGGCTTCTTGGTGACGATGCCGGTGCCGAGGATCGCGGTCTGCGGCAGGAACACGACGGGAGTGTCGAACAGGGCCCCGCGCGAACCGGTGTTGGTCAGCGTGAAGGTGCCGCCGGCGAGCTCGTCGGGCTTCAGCTTGTTGTTGCGGGTGCGCTCGGCCAGGTCTCCGATGGTGGAGGCGATCTGCGCGAGGTTCAGCTCGGACGCGTTCTTGAGGACCGGGGTCAGCAGGCCGCGCTCGGTGTCGACAGCGATGCTGATGTTCTCGTGGTCCGGGTAGACGATCGACTCGCCGTCGAGGGTCGAGTTGATCACCGGGTAGGCCTTGAGCGCCTCGGCCGCCGCGAGGGCGAAGAACGGGAGGAAGGACAGCTTGGCGCCGGTCTTCTCCTGGAAGCTCTTCTTGACCGAGTCGCGGAAGCGGGCGACCGCCGTGACGTCGACCTCGATGACCGAGGTGAGCTGGGCGCTCGTCTGCATCGACTCGACGGCGCGCTGCGCGAGGACCTTGCGCAGGCGCGACATCGGCTGCGTGGTGCCGCGGAGGGGGGAGGTCTCGAGCGGGGTGCGCGCGGCCTTGGCGGCGGCGGCGGCGGGCGCCGAGACCGGGGCGGCCGGAGCCGACTTGGCGGCCTCGACCGCGTCGAGGACGTCCTGCTTGCGGATGCGGCCGCCGACTCCGGTTCCCGTGAGGGTGGAGAGGTCGATGCCGTTCTCGCCCGCGAGCTTGCGCACGAGCGGGGTGACGTAGCCGGGGTTGGAGTCGGTGGGCTCCGGGGGGGCGGTGGGGGCGGCGGCAGCGGGCGCAGGCGCGGCGGCGGCCGGGGCGGGAGCCGACGGAGCGGGGGCCGCGGCCTCGGGGGC
>NZ_PSWE01000017.1:0-80935 GCF_002932195.1 Rathayibacter sp. AY1C4
GTCTTCGGAGCACTCGTCGGGATCGCCGCCGTCGTCCTGGGCATCCTCGCCCTCCGCCGCGGTCAGTCGAAGGCGATGTCGATCACCGGCGGGAGAGGTGTGCTCATCGCGCGAGTATCGCAGAGCGGCGACGGCCTGCCGCGACATCGAGACGTCCCGTCTCAACACGTCCCTCCCCCTCCCGCGGGATGCCGTTCGGGCACGCCGGACACAGCGTGTCGCGGACCGGAGCGGCACCTCGCGGAGGGAGGACGGTGCGCCTCAGCGCAGCGACTCGAGCACGGCCTCCAGCTCGTCGACGGCGAAGTCGATCTCGGCGGCGGTGACCACGAGCGGCGGCGCCAGGCGGATCGTCGAGCCGTGGGTGTCCTTGGCCAGCACTCCGCGGGCCATCAGGGCCTCGCAGACGGCGCGGCCCGAGGCGAGCCCCGGGTCGATGTCGATGCCGGCCCAGAGTCCGGCGCCGCGGACGGCGACCACTCCGCGGCCGATCAGCGCCTCGAGGCGGGCGTGCAGCTGGGCGCCGCGCTCGCGGGCGAGGGCCTGGTACTCGCCGGTCGCGAGCATCTCGACGACCGCGAGGCCGACGGCGGCGGCGAGCGGGTTGCCTCCGAAGGTGGAGCCGTGCTGGCCCGGCTGCAGGACGCCGAGCACGTCGGCGTCCGCGACCACGGCCGAGACGGGGACGATGCCGCCGCCGAGCGCCTTGCCGAGCAGGTAGACGTCGGGGACGACTCCGACCAGGTCGCAGGCGAAGGTGGCGCCGGTGCGGCCGAGGCCGGACTGGATCTCATCCGCGATGAAGAGGACGTTGCGGCGCGCGGTGATCTCGCGGACGGCCGGGAGGTAGTCGGCCGGCGGCACGACGATGCCCGCCTCGCCCTGGATCGGCTCGATCAGCACCGCCACGGTGTCGTCATCGATCGCGGCCTCGAGGGCTTCCGCGTCGCCGAACGGGACCGTGCGGAATCCGGGCGTGAACGGAGCGAAGCCGTCGCGCGCCTCCGCGTCGTCGCTGAACGAGATGATCGTGGTCGTGCGACCGTGGAAGTTGCCCGCCGCGACGATGATGTTCGCCCGGCCCGGAGCGACGCCCTTGACCCGGTAGCCCCAGGCGCGGGCGACCTTGATGCCCGACTCGACCGCCTCCGCGCCCGTGTTCATCGGCAGGACCATGTCCTTGCCGGCGAGCGCGGCGAGCGCCGTGACGAACGGGCCGAGGCGGTCGTTGTGGAACGCGCGGCTGGTCAGGGTGACGCGGCCGAGCTGCTCGCGGGCCGCCTCCAGCAGCACCGGGTGCGAGTGGCCGAAGTTCACGGCGGAGTAGGCGGCGAGGCAGTCGAGGTAGCGGACGCCCTCGACGTCGGTGATCCAGGCGCCGTCGCCGGTGGCCGCGACGACGGGCAGCGGGTGGTAGTTGTGGGCGGCGTGCTCCTCCTCCGCGGCGATGAGGGCGGCGGAGCGGGCGGTGTCGGTGTCGGTGATGCTCATGTCGTTCCTCCTGAGGGGACGATCGACTCTCCAGGAGTCGTCGCACTCGGCGTCGAGTGCGACGGATCGTGGACAGTGGAGGGTGGGTCGGCGCTGCTGGTCGCCGACCACGGGGAGTGGGTCAGCGGCGCAGCTCGAGCGTGCAGCACTTCACGCCGCCGCCGCCGAGCAGCAGCTCGGACAGGTCGACGCCGATCGGGTTGTAGCCGCGCTCGCGCAGCTGGCGCTCGAAGCCCGTCGCACGGGACGCGATGACGACGTTGAGGCCGTCGGAGAAGGAGTTCAGCCCGAGCACGGACGCGTCCTCCTCCGAGACGAGGATCGCGTCGGGGTAGAGCTCGCGGAGGGTGCGGTTGCCCTCCTCGCTGAACGCGCTCGGAAGGTAGGCGATGTTCGTGTCGTCGAGCACGGCGATCGCGGTGTCGAGGTGGTAGAACGACGGGTTCACGAGCTCGAGCGTGACGACCTCGCGGCCGAAGACGCGGGCGACCTCGGCGTGCGAGTCGGAGGCGGAGCGGAAGCCCGTGCCGGCGAGGATCCGCTCGCCGACGAGGAGGAAGTCGCCCTCGCCCTCGTTGACCTCCTCGGGGACGCGGACGTCGAAGCCGGCCGAGCGGAACCAGTCCATGTACGCCGGGCCCTCGGGCTGGCGCTCGGGGTAGGTGAAGGAGGCACCGTAGGCGATGCCGTCGATCACGAATCCGCCGTTGGCTGCGTAGACCATGTCCGGCAGTCCGGCCTCGGGCTCGATCAGCTCGATCGTGAAGCCGAGGTCGGCGTAGGTGTCGTGGAGGGTCTGCCACTGCCGGACGGCGAGGGAGGTGTCGGTGGGGACCTGCGGGTCCATCCACGGATTGATGCGGTAGACGACGGTGAAGTGCTCGGGACGGCACATCAGGATCGTCTTCGCGACGGGGGTTCGGGCGGGTGCCTCGGCGAGCACGGCGGTATCGGTCATTCGAGTCCTCCTGCGAAAGGATGCGGATGAGCGGACCGGGTCCAGTGGCTCCGTGCCCCGCGCGTGACGCAGCGGGATGGAGCACGCTCACGCCCAGTCTTGCACGCGCCGATCGTGCGGTTCTCGCCGTGGGGCGCACGGAACGCGCGTGAACGGTGGGTGCGGCGCGGGAAACCACCGCGGCTCTCGCGCGGGGCACTGTGATGCCGCCGCGGATCCTCTTCCCCGCCCTGAGGCAGGGACTTTCGGAGCAACGACGTTGCGCCTCTCGGCGAGAAGGCCTTATCCCTCTCTCTTGTCATCGCGCTGATGACATCTGTCGAATCCGTCGAATTCCGCCCTGAATGGGGGACTTAGTGCAGCGATAAGCGGCATGGGACGATCCCTCCGGCCCGACAGTCGTCGGCCTTCTCGCTCCGACGAATCCGGATGCCCTCCTCCATGCGAACGAAGACCCTCAGCGTCTCCCTTTTCCTCGCCCTGCTCCTCTCCCTCTTCGTCGCGACCCCGGCCCAGGCCGCGGGATCGCCGGCTGCGCCGACGAACGTGACCGTGACCGACAACGACTGCACCGATGCGGTCACCGTCTCCTGGACGCCGTCCGCGTCGGCGACGGCCGGATATCGGATCCACGTGTCCGCCCGCTACTCGGCCTACTACTACGAAGACAACTACGGGAAGTCCTATTCGGTGAGCCTCGTCGAGACCGGGAAGACCACGACCGCCACGATCAACCTCCCCCGCTCGCAGAAGAACTATGCCTTCGAGGTGTCGAGCGTGACCGACCTCCGGGCGCCCTTCGCGGGCGGCACCGACGGCCTGCCGCTCGTTGCGTCGTCGACGCAGAGCTCGCCGAGCGAAGCCTCGTTCTTGCACTTCTGGGACGTCCCCGCACCGGGAGATTTGAGCGTTGCAGCGGACGCGTCCACGTATCTGGCTTCCGCCCGATGGGCACGACCGTCGGTCAATGGCCAGGCCTGCAACTTCGACGAGTACCGCTACACCATCAACGACTTGGCGTCATCCGACGACCCGACCGACCACGGCTACTTTGATGGCAGCCTTCCATTTTCAGACACCTCCTACGACTTCCCGTACCTGCCCCACCACCGGTACGTCTTCTGCCTCTGGGCGGCCTCTGAGAGCGAGGAGTCGTACGAAGGGGGAGACCACAACACCTATGCGGACTCTCCCGCCTCTTGCGCCACCTTCGGCGCCGACATCTCGGCGCCCTATTCGCCTGGCGGCGTGTACGCCGACTCCTCCGGCACCTCCATCACGGTCCAGTGGGACGCCCCGTACTACGACGGCGGCAGCCCCATCACGGGCTACAGAGTCAGCCGCAACGGCACCGACGCGGCCGGCAGCGGCCCCTGGTCGACCGTCGTCTCGGCCGACCGCCGCTCGCAGACCTTCACGAACCTCCGGCCCAACACGTCCTACACCTTCACCGTCCAGGCCATCAACGCGCTCGGCACCAGTTCCCCGACGACCTTCGTCCAGACCGCCGACCCCTACGTCGCCCCCTCCGTTCCCACGCGCGTCGCCGGCACCACGAACGACAGCGTGCGATCCGCGACGATCTCCTGGGCGCCTCCGGAGTCGGCCGGCAACCCGGCGATCACCGGCTACCGCGTCTCGCGCAACGGCGTCGACAACGCGGGCGCCGGTCCGTGGTCGACGACGGTCGCCGCCACCGCCCGCTCCTTCACGTTCACGCACCTGGCGGCGGGCGCCACCTACACGATGAGCGTCAGCGCGATCAACGCCGGAGGCGAGAGCGAGGCCATCTCGACCGTCGTGCGCATCGGCGGCACCGCCCTCACCGCCGCGACTCCGACCGTCACCGGCACCGCCGCAGTCGGCTCGACGCTCACGGCGAGCGCCGGCACCTGGGGTCCCTCCCCCGTGGCACTCGCGTACCAGTGGCGCGCGAACGGCACCGCGATCAGCGGGGCGACCGGCACCACGTACCGTCCGGTCGCGGGCGACGCGGGCAGGGTGATCACCGTCGCCGTCACGGGCTCGAAGTCGGGCTACGTCTCGACCACGCGGGTCTCCTCCGGGACCGCTGCCGTGACCGGCGGCGCGATCACCGCCGCGACGCCGACCATCAGCGGCACGGCGAAGGTCGGCTCGACCCTCACCGCGAAGCCCGGCACCTGGGGTCCCTCCCCCGTCGCCCTCGCCTACCAGTGGAAGGCGAACGGCACCGCTCTGAGCGGGGCGACGTCCGCGACGTACACGCCGACCGGCGCCACTCTCGGGAAGACGATCACCGTGACGGTCACGGGGTCGAAGTCCGGATTCACCGCTGTGACGAAGACCTCCGCGAAGACGAGCGCCGTGGTGGCGGGCACCCTCTCCGCCGCGACCCCGACGATCACCGGCACCGCGAAGGTCGGCTCCACCCTGACCGCCAAGCCGGGCACGTGGGGTCCCTCGCCGGTGGCCCTCACCTACCAGTGGAAGGCGAACGGCACCGCGATCTCCGGGGCGACCTCCGCCACCTACAAGCCGACCAGCGCCACGGTGGGGAAGAAGATCACGGTGACCGTCACCGGCAAGAAGGCCGACTACACAACGGCGACGCGCACCTCCGCCACCACCGCAGCGGTCGTCAAGTAGGGGATCCGACCCGGGCCGCCGGGGGAGCCTGCTCGCGCGGACTCCTCCGGTGGCCCCGGGAATCCACCACCACCGTCCCCCGGACGGGGGCCCATCCCGCCGACACCCGCCCTCGCCCGGAGGCGGGCGGCGGCTAGCATTCAGACACCGTGTCCGCCGCGGCCTCCCGCGGATCCTGCCGAAAGGCCCGCCGTGCCCGCACGCCCCCTCGCCGCGATCGGCGTCTCCGCTCTCCTGCTGGCCGGCCTCGCCGCCGGTCCGGCCGTCGCCGCCCCCGATCTCCCGGGCGCGAGCGCCGCGCAGGAGGCGGCCGCCGAGGTCGTCCTGTCCGGCACCATCGCGCTCCGCGACGCCGATGAGGAGCACCCCGCCCCCGAGAACCCGTACTTCTACGTCCAGGTCGAGGACGCCGAAGGGGACGTGGTCGCCCAGGCGAACACGGGCGCGGACTTCTCCCTCCCCGTTCCCGGCGGCGAGCCCCTCACCGTCCGCGCGAACCTGATCGGCAGCGACGACTGGTACCCGACCTGGTTCGGCGACACCCCGGTCGCCGAGGCCGCGAGGACGACCCGGGGGACCGACGAGTCCGTCGCCATCTCCCTCCTGCGCAGCGCCGAGCTGTCCGGATCGGTCACCGCCGACGCGGTCCCGGGCGTCTCCTCCCCCTCCTTCGACGTGCAGGCCTGGTGGGTCGACGGAGGGACGTACTCGCTGCTCGACACCGTCCCCGTCACCGGAGCCCCCGGCGCCGCCCGCGCGTGGGACACGGGCGACCTCGCCCTGCCCGCCGGCGACTACCTCCTGCGCCTCGTGGAGCCGGGGTACCCCGCCTACGACGACCAGTATTTCTCGCGCCTGGCCCGCCTCGACGAGCGCGCGGTCGTCTCCGTGCCGCCGGGCGGCCGCAGCGGCATCGACTTCTTCCCGTCCGCCTACTCCTCCGACGTCGCCCGCCTCGCCGGGACCGACCGGTACGCGACCGCCGTCGCGGTGACCGCCTCCGGATTCGCCGACGGCGCCCCCGTCGTCTACCTCGCCAGCGGAGCGAACTGGCCGGACGCGCTGAGCGCCGGCCCCGCCGCCGCGAAGCAGGGCGGCGCCCTCCTGCTCACCGACCCGAGCGTCCTGCCCGCCGTGGTGGCGGCCGAGCTGCGCCGCCTCGCCCCGCAGCGGATCGTCGTGGTCGGCAGCGCCCTCTCCGTGAGCGAGTCGGTGCTCCAGCAGGTGAAGGCCCTCGGGATCCCGACCGAGCGCATCGAGGGCGTCGACCGCTACGACACCTCACGCCGGATCGTCGAGGACGCCTTCCCGGACGGCAGCTACGAGAACGTCTTCGTCGCGACCGGCACCAACTTCCCGGACGCCCTCTCGGTCGCGCCGATCGCCGGCCGCCGCGCCGAGCCCGTCCTCCTCGTCGACGGCGCCCGCTCGCGCCTCGACCAGCCGACCCGTGACACCCTCGCCGGACTCGACCCCTCCTCCGTGCAGCTGCTCGGCGGTGCGCCGTCGATCTCGACCGCCGTCGAGGCAGACCTGCGCGCCGCGAAGATCGCCGGCACCGTGTCGCGCATCGCCGGGACGGACCGCCACGACACCAGCCGACGCCTCAACGACGTCTTCCCGCCGTCCGAGCTGGGCGACACCGTCTACCTCGCGACCGCCACCGGCTTCGCCGACGCGCTGGCCGTCGGCCCGGTCGCCGCGAAGCAGGGCGCCCCGCTCTACCTCAGCGAGCCGACCTGCCTGCCGCGCAGCACCCGTGTGAAGATGCAGGGCCACGACCTCGATCAGGTGCTGCTCCTCGGCAGCCCCCTGACCCTGTCGGCGCAGGTGCGCTCGCTGTCCGCCTGCTGAGACCCGAGACGCACCGCACGAGCCCTGGAGATCCATGAGCGCCACCGCCGACCGTCCCCTCCTCGTCGGCATCGAGACCGGGGGCACGAAGGTCGTCGCGGCGGTCGCCGACGCCGCTGATCCCGAGCGGATCCTCGCGACGACGACCCTGCCGACCCGCGGGCCCGCCGAGACTCTCGCCGATCTGGCCGGCTTCGTCAGCGGCCACGGAGTCGACGGCACCGTCGCCGCGGTCGGCGTCGCCTCCTTCGGCCCGCTCGACATCGACCCCGGCTCGCCGACCTACGGACACCTCACCTCCACGCCGAAGCTCGGCTGGGAAGGCACCGACGTCCTCGGCCCGATCGGCTCGGCCGCACCGGGCGCGCGGCTCGCGCTGGTCACCGACGTCAATGGAGCCGCCCTGGGCGAGGCCCGCTGGGGCGCCGGAACCGGAGTCGACGACTTCGTCTACCTGACCGTCGGCACCGGAGTCGGCGGCGGCGTGATCGCGGGCGGACGGCTCCTCGCCGGCAGCGGCTGGCCCGAGGTCGCGCACCTTCTGCCCCGCCGCCACCCCGAGGACGGCTTCGCCGGCACCTGCCCGTTCCACGGCGACTGCCTCGAGGGCCTGGTCGCCGGTCCCGCGATCTCGGCGCGCTGGGGCGTCGACGGCTCCCGCCTCGGCCCCGAGGAGGCGGCCGCCAACCTCCGCTTCAGCTCCTACTACCTCGCGCAGCTCGTCACGACGCTCGCCTACGTCGCGGGCGTGCGGCTCGCGGTCGTCGGCGGAGGCGTGTCGAAGACGCCGGGGCTCGTCCCCGCGGTCGAGGCCGAGGTCGAGCGGCTGATGGGCGCGCCCGGAGCGACGGGGACGGGCGGCGGGCGGATCCGCATCGTGCGCCCGGCCCTCGGCGACGAGTCCGGGGTGCGCGGGGCGATCTCGCTGGCGGAGTCCCTGCTCGCCTGAGCTCTACCCTCGTCCCATGAGCGACCGACCCGTCGACCCCTCCGCCCCCGACTCCGGTCGCGACGAGACGGTGGAGGAGCGATCCGACCGCAACTGGAACGAGATCCTGCAGGAGCTGCGGGTCGTGCAGACCGGCACGCAGATCCTGGGCGGCTTCCTGCTGACGCTGTGCTTCCAGCAGCGCTTCGCCGACCTCGCGCCGCCCGACGTGGCGCTCTACCTCGTGCTCGTCCTGCTCGCCGCGTGCGTCACGATCCTGGCGCTGGCGCCCGTCATCGCCCACCGGCTGCTGTTCCAGCGGCGGAGGAAGGCCGAGCTGGTGCGGTTCGGCAACCGGGTGGTCACGGTGTGCCTCGCGGCGGGATCGCTGCTGTTCGTCGGAGTCGTGGGCTTCGTGTTCGACGTAGTGCTGGGCGGGCCGGCAGGCCTCTGGGCGGGCGGAGGCGTGCTGCTGCTGCTCGCCGTGGTCTGGGCGACCGCGCCGGTCCTCCTGCGGAGGCGCTGAGGGCGGCGGAGTCTGCCCGCCCCTCCCCCGCGAGTCAACGGGGTACCCGGGTCCGCCACGCTCTTCCTACCGTGGCCGCGAGGCGCGCACCGCGCCGACGCGAGAGGAGCACCATGACCGACCGGACCGAGCAGCCGCAGGAGAACCCGCAGAACCACGACCACGTCGACGACGCGGGCGTCGACAAGCCCTCGCAGGCCGAGGGCGACGACACCGAGGGATCGGCCGGCTGATCGCCGCCTCGATCCCCGTCCTCCCCGCGGTCGACAGCAGCGCGGCCGTCCTCGCCGACGGCTACTTCTTCGGGACGCGGCGCTTCGACGACGTGGGCGCGGACGCGTTCCGCACCCGGATCCTCGGACGGCCCGTGATCATGGCGCGCGGCATCGAGGCGGCGCGCTTCTTCTACGAGGGCGGGCGCTTCGACCGCGAGGGCGCGCTGCCCGGCTCGGTGCTGCACCTCCTGCAGGACGAGGGCAGCGTGCAGACCCTCGAGGACGAGCCGCACCGGCGGCGGAAGCGCATGTTCCTGGATCTGGTGGAGACGCCCGAGCAGCGGTCGAGGCTGGTCTCGGCCTTCGCGCGGGAGTGGCAGGCGTCCGCCGCCCGGCTGACGGGCGAGCGGGTCCGCCTCCAGGACGTCGCCGCGGAGGTCCTGGGCCGCGCGGTCCTGTCGTGGGCCGGCATCGAGGCCGACGAGGAGGAGGTGCTGCGGCGCACGGACGAGCTCCGGGCGATGATCGACAACGCCGGGCGCTTCGGCCCGCCCAACTGGGCCGCGCGACTCCGCCGCCGCTCGACCGAGCGGTGGGCGCGCGGCCTGATCGAGGCGAACCGGACGGCCGGACCCTCCCCGACTCCCCTGCACCGGATCGCGCACGAGAAGGAGGACGGCGGCCTCCTCCCCGTCGAGGTCGCCGCGGTGGAGCTGATCAACCTGCTGCGGCCCACGGTCGCGGTGGGGCGCTTCGTGGTCCTGGCGGCGCTCGCGCTGCACCGGCATCCGGAGTGGCGGGAGCGGCTCGCCGACCAGGAGGAGCGCGTCGCGTTCGCGAACGAGGTGCGGCGCTTCTACCCGTTCTTCCCGATGGTCGGAGGAAGGGCCCGCCGGGAGCTGGACTTCCGCGGCGAGACGCTTCCCGCAGGGCAGTGGATGCTGCTCGACCTCTACGCGACGGACCACGGCTCGCACTGGGAGGCGCCGGGCCGCTTCGATCCGGAGCGGTTCCGGTCGCCGGTCGACCGCAACGGCTTCATCGCCCAGGGCGGCGGGCACTACGGAGGCGACCACCGGTGCCCGGGCGAGCCGGCGACCGTCGACCTGCTGTCCGCGGCGCTGGAGCTCCTGGCCGCGGGGCACCCGTACGACGTCGAGGACGGGCAGGATCTGCGCGTGAGCCTGCAGAGCTTCCCGACCGGGCCGGAGGACGGCTTCGTGGTGAGGTTCCGCTAGGGGCGGGCGGGCTCGGCTCGCGGCCTCGGCGGGCGGGCTCGGCGGGCGGCCTCGGCGGGGGCGGTCCTCCTCCACAGGCCGCGGTTCCGCGCGCTCTCCCCGGATCCGCTCGGGCACTCCCCGCCCGCCTCGCCCGACGAGCACGCTCGGGGGATGCAGAAGCCGAGTCAGTCCTCCGGAGCGTCGAGCTCCTCGAGCGCCCGCAGCGCCTCGCGGGCGCGCTCGAGCCGATCGGCCTCGGGCTCGTCCCACCATGCCGGTCCGCGCTCGCCCAGCCCGTGCTTGGCGAGCCCGACCCTCCTGCGCGCCAGCGCCTCCGCCTCCGCGTCCTCGTGCATCCTGGCGGAGCGCACTCCCGAGCGCCCGCGCCCGAGGTGCGAGGTGAGGCCGGCGACCACGTCCTCCGGCAGAGAGGGGTCGGTGCGCCGCCATCGGCGGCCCTTCACCACGAGCCAGCGCTCGTCGTCCTCGTCGCTCACTCCGTCACCGCCGCCTCGGGTCGAGCCGGTCACCGGTGCTCGTGAGGTCCACCTGATCCGGCAGGAGGAGCGCCTCGATCCGCCCCGCGGCGGAGAGCCGCAGCAGGTCGTCGACGAGGGCGCGCGAGCCGCCGATCAGCGTCGAGTCGAAGTCGACCTCGCTCGCGAGGTACCAGGCCCGGTCCTCCGGCCAGAGCGCGAGCGGAGTCTGCACGACGAGCCCGGAGGCGTCGGCGAAGCCCGCCGAGCGCGCCCACGCGGTGTCCTCGAGCACCCTGACGTCGAGCGAGAGCAGAGGCCCCTCCCGCCCCGGCAGCTCTACCGTCGCCGCGGCGGCGGTCTCGGGGTGCTCCCAGCCGGTCGGCCGGGTGTCGCTCATCCACTCGGGCAGCTCGTCCGAGGCGTCCGAGCGGGAGATCAGGACTCGCGACCCGCCGCTCAGCACGCCGAACCCCTCCCAGAACACGGCCAGGCAGTCCTCGGGAGCGCTCGTGTGCTCCGCGAGCACGGCGGCGACGGCCGCGAGCTCGTCGAGCGGGAGCACTCCGAGGCGGGGCTCCGCGTACTCGTCGGGATGCTCGCCGGTGAGCGAGTCCCACTGCGCGAGCGGATGCAGGAGCGTCCCCTCCCGCTCGGCGACCTCGCGCCACCGCCGGGGCGGGTCGTCGGAGGGGTGCAGGATCCGCACAACCGCCTCGAACAGCGGAGGGACGATCCCCTCGAAGCGCCCGAACGGTCCGAGAGCACTCAGCATCGGGTCCGCCCGCGCGGCGTCCCGCTCGGCGCGCAGGGGCGCGTCCCGGGGTGTCGGCTCGACCATCGGCCCAGGCTAGCGCTGGACGGTCGCTCCGCTCAGGGCGGAGAGGGCCCGCTGCGGTCCCGTCTCGCGGGCGAGGGCCTCGGCGAGCGCCGTCAGCCGTTCCCGGGCGGGAGCGTCGAGTGCGAGCATCCGCCGCGCAGCCTCCGCGAGCTCTCCCCCGGAGGCCGCATTGGGGTCGAGCACGGCGGCGAACCCGGCGTCCTCGAGCGCGGCCGCCCCCGCGAACTGGTCCGTCGAGAACGGCAGGACGACGAGCGGCACGCCCGCGGTCATCGCCTCCGTGACGCTGTTGTTGCCGCCGTGGCTGACCGCGAGCGCGGCCCGGCGCAGGAGCGCGACCTGCGGCAGGAAGCCGCGGACCAGCCAGCCCTCGGGGACCTCGCCCAGGGCCGAGCGCTCGGTCGCGCCGGAGGCGAGAGCCACGCGGACGGGCCTGCCCCCGACCTCGATACCGGCCAGGGCCTCGACGACCCGGGCGAGCACGTCGTCGCGCACCGAGAGGAAGCTGCCGAAGCTCACGTAGACGACCGGATCCTCGGACGCGGCGAGCCACTCCTCGACCTCCCCGTCATCGGGCTCCTCGCGGACGGCGGAGCCGAGGAACGCGTGCGGCGGCAGCTGAGCGGTGCGGGCCGAGTCGTGGAGCTCGCCCGGGTAGTTGAGCAGCAGGACGTCGCCGCTCTCGGCGAAGGCGTCGGCGCTGGGCGCCGCCCCGGGGTCGAGGGTGGTGAGGGCGGCGTTCCACTCCGCGGTGAAGGAGTCGCGCACACGCTCGCAGAGGGCGCGGAGCGAATCGAGGTCGTCCGGCTCCGGAGCGAAGGCGTCCGGCCAGACCGGAGGGAAGCCGTAGACCTCGCCGGGCACCGTGAGCGCGCTGGGGTGGCCGAGCACGACGTCGCCGTAGGGCACGCGGAGTGCCTTCAGCGCCACGCGCGCGGTGAAGGCGAGGTGGTCGACCACGATCGCGTCGGGCTGCACCTCGTCGAGGATCACGCGCAGGCGCGCGGCGACGCCGGACGGATCCCAGAGCAGGTCGGTGAGCCGTTCCCGCGCCTGGTAGGCGAGGGACGGGACCATCCCGCGCCGGGTGGCGTCGAAGAAGCCGCGGAGGGACGCGCCCTCGTCGGGCGCCTGCTCCTCCGCGCGGATCGTGCCCGGGTTGGAGCCGCGCCCCAGCCGGAGCGCGATGTGCTCGAATCCGAAGCCGTCGACGATGGAGCGCGTCGCGTCGCCGGTGGCCACGACGACGCGCTCGCCCGCCTCCTGCCACGCCGTGCCGAGGGTCGCCAGCGGCAGCAGGTGCGACGCGTAGTCGGGGCTGATGATCAGCAGGGTCACGAGGCCCCCAGCACGAGCGGCGAGCGGAGAGGACGCTCCTGGTCCGCGGTCGCGTGCGCGTAGACGCCCGAGAGGGCATGAGCCATGGCCTGCACCGTGTAGCGCTCGGCGACCATCGCGTGCCCGCGGGCCGCGGCGTGCTCGCCGAGAGGCCCTCCTGCGAGATCCAGTGCGGCGGCGGCGCCGGCGGCGAGTGCCACGGGGTCGGCGGTGTCGACCAGGAAGCCGGTCTCCCCCTCCTCGACGTAGGTCGCGGGCCCGCCTGTCGCCGGAGCGACGACGACCAGTCCTGCGGAGAGCGCCTCGAGGAGGGCGATGCCGAACTCCTCCTTGACGCTCGCGCAGACGTAGGCGCCTCCCGGAGCCGAGAGCCCCGGTCGGCCGTGCCGGATCGAGCCGAGCCAGCGGGCCACGGTGCCGTTCGGGCGGTGTCCGGCCAGGAGCAGCCCGTCGGACGCGACGGCGCGGATGCGGTCGAGCTGCTCGCGCTCGTCGGGACTCGGGTCGGCGAGGTCGCCGCCGACCAGGAGCAGGTTGGCGCGCTCCCGGAGCGAGGGGTCGGACGCCCAGGCCTCGGCGAGCGCCGCCATACCCTTCACCCGGTGCAGGCGGCCCACGCTGAGCAGCAGCGGGAGGCCGCGGCGGTGCTCGGGCAGCTCCTCCAGCAGGAGGTCGAGCGAGGCCAGGTCTCCGCCCTCGTCCAGCGCGACCGGCTCACCGGCGGCGGAGGCGCGCGCAGCCGCCTCGCCGCGCTCGACAAGGCCGACGTCGATCCCCTCCGGGACGATCGTGTGCCGCTCCGGGTGCGCGGTGATGTCGACGCCGATCAGCTCGCGGATGGTCGCCGCCAGCTCCTCCCGCGGGAACAGGACGGTGTGCGCGGCGTCGGCGGCCAGGCGCTGCACCAGGCGCACGCGGAACCAGAAGTGCTCGGCGGCGTCGCGCTC
The DNA here is from genome assembly GCF_002932195.1 of Rathayibacter sp. AY1C4. Taxonomy (NCBI): domain Bacteria; kingdom Bacillati; phylum Actinomycetota; class Actinomycetes; order Micrococcales; family Microbacteriaceae; genus Rathayibacter; species Rathayibacter sp. AY1C4. The sequence continues at coordinate 13,423 of NZ_PSWE01000017.1, forward strand.
GCCGAAGTCCGCGCGGGTGAGGGCGCCGGACGCGTCCAGGCCCGCGATCAGGGCGTGCGGGTCCGGAGCGAGGGTGAACACGACGGGGATCTCGAGATCCCGGGCGACCGCGGCCGCCGCGAGCGATCCGACGTCCGCCATCCGCAGGTGCAGCACGTCGACCCGGCCGGCCGCGCGCAGGATCCGGCGGATGCCGCGCTCGGCGGTGATGCGTCGGCTCCACGCCTGGGGCATGGCGACGGGCGGCCCCACGAACGGGACCGGAGCGAAGCCGTGGCCGGAGTCGGGCAGCTCGCCGAGCGCGCGCTCGGCCTCGGCCGGGGTCCCGCGCGAGAGCGTGAGCACCCGGTCGATGCCCTCCCGCTCGACGAGGGAGTCGCCCAGGCGCACCAGCAGGGTCGCGATGCCGCCGTTGTCGCCGGCGCCCACCCGCGTCAGGGTGCCGTCGATGTCGGCGTGGACGAAGAGCTGCGCGACCGTCGGTCCGGCCTCCACGGCCGGTGCGGGGGCGAGGTCGCCGAGGGCGAGCCGGGCGAGGGGCCCGATGGGCGCCGCCTCCTCGGCCAGGCCGGTGAGCAGGAGCTCGGCGTCGTCGGAGCCGCGCTCGCCGAGCGCGTCCGTCGCGGCGGCCCGCGCCTCCAGCCCCTCCGCGCGATCGGCGGCCACGTGCAGGAGGGTGCGCTCGGCGATCGCACCGGGCACGAGGCCCAGGGTCTCGACGAGCCGTGCCCGGGCCGCCGCTTCGCGCTCGCCGAGCAGCGCGCCCTCGAGCGCGACGGCGACGAGGTCGGGGGTCGAGGAGGCCCAGAGCAGGACGGTGCGCTGCGCGAGCATGCCGGAGAAGCCGCCGTCGCGGACCAGGCGCAGCAGCGGTCCGAGCGCGGCGGGGCGGGGCAGGCGCCCGCCGAAGGCCCAGGCGGCGTGCTCGCGGAGGTACGGGCGCTCGTCCTCGAGCAGCATCAGCAGCGCGAGGTCGGCCTCCTCGTCGAAGACCTGCGCGAGCGAGTGCACGGCCGCGATCGCGGTGAGCTGGTCCGAGGGGTCCAGAGCGGCGCGGGTGAGCAGGCGCACCGCGCGGCCGCCGCCGTCGCTCACCGCGGCGACCGTCAGCTCATCCGCCATCCGGACGGCCTCGAGCAGAGTGGGAGCGGCGCGCACGGCGTCGAGAGCGGTCTGCGTGGCCATGGTTCACCTGGTCTGTCGGAGTGGAGAGTGCGACGGAGCGCGACTCCCGACCGCTGGAGCGGCCCGGGAGGAGCGGACCGGTACCGAGCATGCCGCGTGGGCGGCTGGGATTTCGCCACTTGCGTCGGATCTCCTCCCGCGGTACGGCCTCCTGTCAAGGGGGTGATGGCCGCAGTTCGTTTGCGCAACGCGCGAGGATCCTCAGCCGCGGGTCCACTCCAGGAGCCGCTCGACCGGCCAGGTGGTCACGATCCGCTCCTCCGGGACGCCGAGACGCTCCGCCCGCTCGGCTCCGTAGTCGAGCAGGCCCAGCTGGCCCGGAGCATGCGCGTCGCTGTCGATCGAGAACAGGCAGCCCTCCTCGAGCGCGAGCGCGATCAGCTCGTCCGGCGGGTCCTCGCGCTCGGGGCGGGCGTTGATCTCGACCGCGGTGGAGTGGTCGGCGCACGCCCGGAACACGGCCCGGGCGTCGAAGGTCGACGGCGGGCGGGTGCCGCGCTCGCCCGACACCAGCCGCCCTGTGACGTGGCCGAGGACGTCGGTCCGCGGATCCGAGGCCGCCGCGACCAGCCGGGCGGTCATCTCGCGGGAGGGCAGCCGCAGCTTCGAGTGGGCGCTCGCGACGACCACGTCGAGGCGTTCCAGCAGCTCGTCCGTCTGGTCGAGCGCGCCGTCCTCGAGGACGTCCACCTCGATCCCGCTGAGCAGGCGCAGGGGCCCGGTGTCGAGGCCCGCGAGATGGGCCAGCTGCTCCTCCAGCCGCTCCGCGCTGAGACCGTGGGCGACACGGAGCCGCGGCGAGTGGTCGGTGAGCGCCAGGTACTCGTGGCCGAGCGCGCGGGCCGCGTCCACCATCGCGAGGACGGGCGTCGCCCCGTCGGACCACTCGCTGTGGCTGTGGAGATCGCCGCGCAGCCGTCCCCGCAGCGCGCTCGCGGGCGGAGGAGCCGAGCCGCGCAGCTCCGCGAGGTAGTCGGGCACCCGGCCCGACCGCGCCTGCTCGATCACCGTGAAGGTCGTGTCGCCGATCCCGGAGGCCCGCCGCACGAGGGCGAGGTCGTCCCGCTCGGCGGACGCCATCCCCTCCAGCACCGCGGCCGCCCGGCGGAACGCCTTCGCCCGGTAGCGGGAGGCCCGCTCCCGCTCGAGCAGTGCTGCGATCTCCTCGAGTGCCGCGATCGGGTCCATGCGCCCGGTCTACCACGGCGCCCGCCGCGGCCTCACCCCCTCGACGGCGGCCTCGGCTCCGGCCCCGGCGTCATCCCGCCTCGGCCCCGCCCCGGTCCCGCCCCCTCGACGCTGGGAACCGGCCGAGCCCCGTTGCCGGCCGCAGCGATCGAGATATATCGTGACTCTCGTCCACTCGCGATGTATCGCGTTTCAGAAAGGCACTCCGGTGCAGGAGGAGGAGCTCATGTCCCTCGAGAAATGGCTCGTACAGGCCGGCGAGACGAAGGTCATCGACCTCGACGTCGTCCGCTCGGTCAAGGTCGCTCTCGTCGGCGGCCAGATCGACGTCATCGCCCACGACGAGCCGACCGCTCGCGTGGAGGTCCATAGCGTCGACGGCCGCCCGCTCAAGGTCTCGATGGACGGCGACCGCCTCGAGATCGACCACGTCCAGCTCCGCTGGGACACCATCGTCGACGTCGTGAAGGGCCTCGGCCGCCGCGGCGACCGCGCCGACATCAGCCTCCTCGTCCCCCGCGGCGTCGACCTCAAGTTCGACACCGTCTCGGCCGACGGCCTGGTCTCGGGCCTCCACAGCGACGCCCGCGTCTCGACGGTCGGCGGCGACATCGTCGTCGACGGCCTGCACGGCGACATCGAGGTGAACACCGTCCACGGCGAGCTCTCGGTCCGCAGCCACACCGGCCGCGTCACCGCGCGCACCGTCTCCGGCGACGTCACCGCGACCGGCGAGCTCACCCGCTTCACCGTCGACGGCGTCTCGGGCAGCGTGTTCGTCGACGCCGAGGGCACCCCCGACCGGATCCAGGCCAACACCGTCAGCGGCGACCTCACGATCCGCGTCGACGAGGGCCTCGGCACCCGCTACCGCATCAACACCGTCTCGGGCACGCTCCAGCTCGACGGCTCCGTCGTCAAGGGCACCTTCGGCCGGGGCTTCACCTCGACCACGGGCTCGCTCGACTCGAAGTGGGTCGACGTCGCCGCCAACTCCGTCTCGGGAGACGTGGTCGTCGTCCGCCGGTCCGTCGCCGCGTCCTCCGCCTCGGTGGGCGAGGGCTGGGGCTCTCCCGGCACCGGCCCCGCCGACGACCGCCGCCCGATGGACGGGAGCTCGCTGTGAGCCCCGTCTTCGCGCACGGCCGCCTGCGCCTCTACCTGCTCAACCTCCTCGCCGAGTCGCCGCGCCACGGCTACGAGCTGATCCAGGCGCTCAGCGAGCGCTTCGGCGGCACCTACGCGCCCAGCGCCGGTACGGTCTACCCGCGCCTCGCGAAGCTCGAGGAGGAGGGACTCGTCACGAAGGAGGCCGACGGCCGCAAGACGGTCTACTCCATCACCGACGCCGGCCGCGCCGAGCTCGCGAACCGCGCGACCGACCTGGGCGACATCGAGGAGGAGCTCACCGACTCCGTCCGCCGGCTCGCCGACGAGGTCCGCCTCGGCGTCGCGGAGGCGATGAAGAGCCTCCGCGCCGACCTGGCCAGCGCCGCCCGCGACTCGCGGGAGCCCGGACGCCGACCGGAGCACTCCGCCGAGGAGCCGCGCCCGCAGGACACGTCCGGCACCCCCTCCGAGCAGCCCGCGCCGGAGCAGGCCGCACCGGCCTCGCCCGACGCGCGCGCCGCCTCGCGGATCGCCCTGCGCGACGCCGAGGTGCTGCTCACCGAGTTCCGCGACGAGCTGCGCGCGGAGCTGCGCACCGCCGCCTCCTCGGGATCCGTGACGACCGCGAGCGTCGACGCCCTGCGCGCCGCGCTCGACGAGGCCCGCGCCTCGGTCCGCTCCACCCTGGACTGAGCCCGGACACCTCACCGCCGGGAGGGCGGGGATCCCGCCCGGGGTCCCCGCCCTTCCTGCGCTACTGCCGCCCGACCGCCAGCGCCTCCTCCTCTACGTCGAGGAACGCCAGAGCGCTCACCACCGCCGGCTCCTGGTACCGCCCCTCGGAGCGCGCGCGGAGCACCGCCTCCCGCTCGGCCGCGATCATCACGCGCCGGAGCCGGTTGTAGGCCTGCGGGAGCGGCTCCACGCCCTCGCCCTCCGGAGGGTTCTCCAGGGCGTCGGCGAGGAACGTCGCGTTCCGCCGCAGCCGGTCGAGCACGCGGTCCTCCACTCCGTCCTGCGGCTCCGCGTCGAGCCGGGCGAGGCCGGCGGCCTGCGCCTCGGCGAGCAGCATCTGCTTCTCGACGTGCTCCTGCATCTCGTTCGGGGCCGGGAGCTTCAGGGCGCGGACGAGCCGCGGGAGCGCGAGCCCCTCGACGAGCGTCCCCGCCACCACGATGAAGGCGAGGAACTGCAGGAACGCGCGCTGCGGCGTCTCCGCGGGCAGGAGGAACGCGGCGGCGAGGGTGACCACGCCGCGGATGCCCGCGAACGACACCCCGATCGCGGTCGGCCAGGTCCACCCGCGCTGCTGCAGCCGGCGCGGACCGTGCCGGAACAGCAGCGTCGTCATGCACATCCAGGCCACGCGGCTCCCGACCAGCGCCGCGAGCACGGCCGCGCCGATGCCGACCGTCTGCCAGATCCCGATGCCCGAGTCGGCCGTCGCCTCCACCACCGACGACAGGCTGAGCCCGATGAAGAGGAACACCGCGTTCTCGAGCAGGAACTGGATCGTCCGCCAGTTGAGCGACTCCGCGATCCGCGCCTGCGCCGACTGGATGACCGGCGCCCGGTAGCCCAGGTAGAGCCCCGCGACCACGACCGCCAGCACCCCGGAGCCGTGCAGCAGCTGCGCCGGGATGAACGCGACGTAGGGCGTCACCAGCGAGAGGCTCGTGTCCAGGACGGACGACTGCACCTGCTTGCGCACGAACCCGAGCAGCACGGCGATGCCGATCCCGACTCCGCCGCCCACTGCCACGGCCAGCACGAAGTCGAGCGCGATGCGCCCGGGAGTGACCGTGCTGACGATCGCCAGGAGGGAGGCGTTCAGCGCCACCAGCGCGGTCGCGTCGTTGAGGAGGCTCTCGCCCTCGAGCACCGTGAGCATGCGCCGCGGCAGGCGGAGCCGCCCCGCGATCGCCGTGACCGCCACCGCGTCCGTGGGCGCCACGATCGCGCCGAACGCGAGGGCCGCGGCGACCGTGATCGCCGGGACGACCATCCAGGCCACCGCGCCGACCACCGCGACCGTGAAGACGACGAGCCCGACCGACAGCAGGAGGATGCTGTCGCCACGAGCGCGGACGTCGAGGACGGAGGTGCGGATCGCCGCCGCGTAGAGCAGCGGCGGCAGGATCCCGAACAGCACCACGTCCGGCTCGACCACCACCTCCGGGATCCCGGGCACGAAGGAGGCGAGGGCCCCGACGGCGACGAGCGCCACGGGAGCGGACCAGTTCACCCGCCCCGACAGCCCGGTGACCAGGACGGTCACCACCACGAACGAGACGATCCAGACGATCGCGACGACGGGCTCCTCCATCGCGTCACTCCTCCCGGGCGTCCGCGCGCCACGGCCCCATTGTGGCCGCCCGGAGAGCAGCCCGGACAGCCGCCGGGAGGGTGCGGCTAGCGGCCGGCCTCGTGGATGTCGCGCGCCTTGGTGACCTTCGCCGGGTCCACCGGGTTCATGCCGAGGACGATCTTGCCGCGCGAGTGGCGCTTCTCGAGGTCGTCGAAGGCGTCCTGCACCTGGTCGAAGGGGTAGAAGCCCGAGACGAGCACCCGCAGCTTCTGCTCGCCGACGAGGCCGACCAGCTCGCCGAGGATCTCGGTGTCGCGCTGGGCGGTCTCGGCGTCGGGCCAGACGGCGCGCAGCTCGATCTCCTTGCGGTCGTCGCTGGAGTGGAAGCGGCCCGCCGCGATGCCGAGCTCGTCGGCGAGGGCGTCGTTCTCCCCGCCGAAGTTGTCGAGGAACACCGTGACCCCGCCGGGCGCCGCGGCCCGAATGCGGTCGGCGATCCCGTCGCCGTAGACCACCGGCTTCACGCCGATCTGGCGGAGGTAGTCGAAGTTGCGCTCGCCGCAGGTGCCGATCACCGTCGCGCCGCGGAGCTTCGCCAGCTGGATCTCGAGACTGCCGACTCCTCCGGCCGCCGCGGAGACGAGGACGGTGTCGTCGGGTCCCACATGCGTGGCCTCCAGCGCGCGCCACGCGGTCACTCCGGCGAGGAACAGCGCGCCGCCGACCTCCCAGCTCACGGAGGCGGGCTTGGCGACGAGGTTGCGGCGCGGCACCACGACGTGGGTCGCGTGGGAGCCGACGAGCGCGTGGCCGACCACGTCGCTGCGGAGCTTGATGTCGGTGACGCCCTCGCCGAGGGCGACGACGACGCCCGAGAAGTCGGTGCCCTGGCGCATCGGGAAGGCCGCGGAGTGGTCGGAGTCGAACTGGCCCTGCCGGATGAACGCCTCCATGTGGTTCACCCCGGCGGAGAGCACCTCGACCAGCACCTCGCCCGCCCCGGGCTTCGGCCGCTCGACCTCGACGATCTCGAGGACGTCCGCGTCGCCGAAACGGCTGTACTGGACGACGCGGGCGGCGGTGGGGCTCAGACGGGACATGCGCTCATCCTCCGCCCCCGCCGCCCGAAGCCCCCGACCCCCGAACGGGGGCGTGCGACTCAGGAGGGGTCGCTCGGGCAGTACAGCTGGGTGCGCGGACCGGAGCGGTCGATGACGTGCTCGGACATCGGCCGGCCGCAGAGCGGGCACGCCTGCCCCGCGGGCGCCTCCTGCTCGGGCTGGTCGTACGGGCCGAGCGGCGGCGGGCCGATCCAGGGGAACAGCCGCGCGTTGAAGCGCTGGTAGAGGGAGCCGGTCTTCTTCCGCGTCATATCCTTAGTGTACTAACCATCAGGGCACGATGAGAGGATGACGCCGTGGAAACCGACCCGCTCGCCCTCCAGAACCAGGTCTGCTTCTCCCTCGCCGTCGCGGCGCGCACCGTCATCGGGCTGTACCGCCCCGTGCTCGAACCGCTCGGACTCACGCACCCGCAGTACCTCGTGATGCTCGCGCTCTGGGAGCGCAGCCCCCGCTCGCTCGCCGACCTCGGCTCCGCCCTCCGCCTCGAGCCGGCCACGCTCAGCCCGCTCGTGAAGCGCCTGGAGGCGAGCGGCCACGTCACGCGCGCCAGGAGCAGCGACGACGAGCGCCGACTCGACGTCGCGCTGACCCCCTCCGGAGCGGCCCTCCGCGAGCAGGCCCTGCAGGTTCCTCCTCAGATCGTGGAGCGGCTCGACGTCCCCCTCGAGGAGCTCATCGCGCTCCGCGACAGCCTCACCGGCCTGATCGGAGCCGCGACCCGCGACGGCCGCTGACCCCCCGCTCGGGGCGCCGGCCGCGAGCACGCCGGCCGCCGCTCCCCGCCGCACCGGGAAACTCCCGGTCACAGGGCGGGATCAGCCTCCGCTCGGCCCGCTCCCGGCCGTCTTGACTGCCCCCTCGTACGGAGTAGTGTCATCGCTCGTGACACACGAGGGCCCCCCGTCCGCCGCGGACGGATCGTCGGCCGACGCGACCGAGCTGCGCACCGCCAAGCACTTCTTCATCGGCGAGCCGCTCCCCAGCGACAAGCTCGAGGGACAGCTGCTGCAGAAGCGGCTCGCGCTCCCCATCTTCGCCAGCGACCCGCTCTCCTCCGTGGCCTACGCGCCGCAGGAGCTGCTGATGATCCTGCTGCTCGGCGGGCTCTCCTTCCTCACCTTCGCCCCCTGGGTGGCCGCATGCGTGGTCGTCCTCCTCGTCGTGGTGGTGCTGAGCTACCGCCAGCTGATCCGGGCCTACCCGTCCGGCGGCGGCGACTACGAGGTCGCCCGCACCAACCTGGGCGAGACGGCGGGCCTCACGGTCGCCGCCGCCCTCCTCGTGGACTACGTGCTCACCGTGGCCGTGTCGGTCGCCTCCGGAGTCGACAACATCATCTCCGCGGTGCCCGAGCTGGCGCCGCTGCGGGTCGAGCTGGCGATCCTCTTCGTCGTGCTGCTGGCGGCCGTGAACCTCCGCGGCGTCTCGGAGTCGAGCCGCGCCTTCGCCGTCCCGACGTACCTCTTCGTCGCGAGCGTCTTCGTCATGGTCGTCGTCGGCCTGGTCCGCACCGCCTTCGGCGACACCCCGGTCGCGGAGTCGGCGGGCTTCACCGTGCAGGGCGAGCAGCTCACGCAGGCGGCCGTCGTCCTCCTGCTGCTGCGCTCCTTCGCCAGCGGCTGCGCGGCACTCACGGGCGTCGAGGCCATCTCGAACGGTGTGCCCGCGTTCCGCGCCCCGAAGGTCAAGAACGCCCAGCGCACCCTCGTCGCGATGGGCACGATCGCGATCGTGCTCTTCGTCGGCCTGACCGCCCTCGCCCTGCTCTCGAACGTGCACTACGCCGAGAACGCCTGCCATCTGGTGGGCTTCGCCGACTGCGCCACGACCCCGCAGCGCTCGGTGATCGCGCAGGTCGCCGCCGCCACGTTCGGCAACAACACGATCCTGTTCTTCATCATCCAGGCCGCGACGGCCGCCGTCCTGCTCCTCGCGGCGAACACCGCGTTCAACGGCTTCCCGCTGCTGGGCTCCGTGCTGGCCCGCGACGGCTACGCGCCCAAGTCGCTGAACACCCGCGGCGACCGCCTCATCTACTCCAACGGAGTGATCATCCTGGCGCTCGTCGCCGCGATCATCCTGCTCGTCTACCAGGCCTCGCTCACGAGCCTCGTGCAGCTGTACATCATCGGCGTCTTCGTCTCGTTCACGCTCGGGCAGTCGGGCATGGTCAAGCACTGGGTCCGGATGATCCGCAACGGCGAGGGCTCGCGCACCGTCTACACGAGCCTGGCCATCAACCTGTTCGGCGCGACGCTGACGTTCGCGGTGCTCGTCGTCGTCACGATCACGAAGTTCACCCACGGCGCCTGGCTCGTCTACCTGGTGATGCCGATCCTCGGCGTCCTGATGGCCGGCGTCTACCGCTACTACCGCGACGTCGAGAAGGAGATCGAGGTCGACCCGACCACGACCTTCGGCGCCAACGGCGACCACGCGATCGTGCTGGTGGGCCGGATGAACAAGCCCACGCTGAAGGCGCTCGACTACGCCATCGCGGCGCGGCACGAGACGCTGGAGGCGGTGCACTCCTCCATCGACGACGCGCAGACCGCCCAGCTCAAGGCCGACTGGGCGCAGATGGACATCGAGGTGCCGCTGCGCTGCGTGGCCTCGCCCTACCGCGACATCTCGTACCCGCTGATCAAGTACATCAAGGCCCACCGCCTCGAGCACGGCTCCGAGATCACGACGGTCTACATGCCGCAGTACATCGTCGGGCACTGGTGGGAGGCGTTCCTCCACAACCACAAGTCGCGGCGGATCCGCCAGAAGCTCCTGCTGGTGCACGGAGTGACGGTGGCGCTGGTGCCGTGGCTGCTCGACTCGTCCGAGCTCATCTACGGGCGCCGCTCCCGGCCGATCCCCGGCCAGACGCGCCGCGGCGAGCCGGTGCGCCCGGTGACCCGCCGCCCGATCCCGCCCGCGTCCTCGCTCCCCCAGGGTGCCGCCGGCGAGGGCGCTCCGCGCATCCCGCAGCGCCCGGCCGCGCAGAACCGGCCGCGCTCGAAGCGGCGCTGAGGCGACGCGAGCTCCGAGCCGGCGGGGCCCGGAAACGGGTAGAGGGCCCGCGGCGTGTGCCGCGAGCCCCCGATTTCCCCTTAGTGCCTTCCCCCGAAGGCGGCCCGCCCCAACGGGCCGTGTCCGACGCTATCGGTGGGCTATGCACCGGCGCATCCTCCTCGCGACGGATGCCCGTGCTCCCTTGAGACGACAGGCTCGTCCTCCGTCGTCTCAGACGACGGCCCCGCGCACCCCTCGGCCGGTGAGCCACCAGACCGCCGCGACGGCGATCGCGGCCGCCGCACCGCCTCCCACGAGCAGGATCGCCGCCCGCACCACGTGCGCCCGGTAGGCGGCGTCGAGCGGATCGATGCCCGCCCCCGCCAGCACGATCCCGGCGGGAACCACCGCGGCCGCGAGCACCACGGCCGCGGCCGCGATGCGCAACGGCTGCCGGCCGTCGGAGCGGAGCTTCCGGGGACGGCGGCCGACGTACCAGACCACCGCGCCGATCCCGAGCCCGAGCAGCCCGAGCACGCCGCTCGCGTACTGCGCCCATCGGAAGCCGGGGAAGGGCCCGAGCTCCTGCTGCAGCAGCGGGATCGCCGAGACGAAGAGGCCGCCCCGGTGGGTGAAGCCGTCCCACATCACGTGGCTGGCGGCTCCGATCGCGATACCGGCGGCCGCGAAGACGAGCACGCGGATCCATGCGGCGGCCCCGCGGGGCGGCGAGCGCCGGGGACGCAGGCGCGAGCGGACCAGCGCGGGCGCGAGGTCGCGCCAGGCCGGAGCGACGACCGCGCTCCACAGCGCGAGGCCGAGCATCCCGAGCAGCAGGTCGACGGTGACGACGCCGAGGAGGGAGTGGGTGGACTCGCGGGCGACGGCGATCGGAATGTACATGCCGATGTCCGGGACCATCGCGCCGATGGCGACGGCCGCGGCCGGGATCCGGCCGTTCGAGAACGCGAGCGCGACGACGGCGTGGCTCGGCGTGAAGGGCATGACACGCACGCTATCCCGGCAACGCGACCGGCGAGTGTCCGCGTCGCGAAGCGCGCGTCACCGATCGCGGTCCGGCTCCTGGGCTCCGCTCCGGCGCGTCGGCCTCCCGGGGCCGGCGGTCAGCCCGAGGAACGTGATCCCCAGGACGAGGAACACCGGCCAGACCGGATTCCCGAGGACCGCGAAGACCGCTCCCGCCGCGAGGAACAGCGGACCCGTGACCGCGTTCCAGCGCCGGGACGCCTCCTCCGACGACATCCGACCCGAACCCTCCCCGTGCTGTGCGCGCGCCATCCCTCCACGCTAGATCGCCTCCGCGGGGCCCGCCTCCCCCGCTCGGTGGAGCCGCGCGCTCGGGGAGCTCCGAGCGCGGCGACCGTAGAATCGTCCGGAAGTCCGGCCCTCCGGGCCCAGCGGCGACGGATCGGAGCGGGTGTGCGGAAGGCGTTCGCGATCCTCCGCCTGGCCCTCGCCGGGCTGGGCGCGGTCGGACTCGTCGGCGACTTCTTCTACACCCTGGGCTTCCGCGCGTTCCAGATCGACAACTTCTTCGCCTACTTCACGACGCAGTCGAACATGGCCGGGGTCGTGGTGCTGGGCCTGTCCGGCCTGGTCGCCCTCGCGCGCGAGCGGGAGCCGCGCTGGCTCAGCACCGTGCGGGCGCTCGTGCTCACCTACATGGTCGTGTCGGGGATCGTCTTCGGGCTGATCGCGGTCGAGGCCAACAACCGCGGCGTGCGGGTCGACGTGCCCTGGTCGAGCGCGCTCCTGCACTTCGTGATCCCGACGCTCGCGATCCTCGACTGGATCCTCGGACCCGGCCGCCGCCCGGTCGCCTGGCGCGGGGCGCTGACCGTGCTCGGCTTCCCGATCGTCTGGGGCGTCATCACCCTGGTCCGCGGGGCCCTCATCGGCTGGTACCCGTACTTCTTCCTCGACCCCGGCCAGGTCGACGGCCCCGTGATGTTCGTGCTCTACGACGTGATCGTGCTGAGCCTGATCTCCGGCATCGCCGCGTTCGTCCTCGCGCTCAGCCGGGTGCGGCCGCTCGGGGCGGCGCACGCGTCGGAGTGGCGGGGGCCGCTGGCGCGGCTCCGCGAGCTCGTCAGCCGGGGACGACGGCGAACGGCTCGAGCGCCGTCTGCGCGAGGGTGACCAGCTCGTCGTCGCTGAGGTCTTGCAGCGAGAGGGCCTGATCCGCTCCGACCAGCCCGACGAGCACCGCCTCGCCGGTCGACGGCTGGAGGTTGAGCCACTCGGTGATGCCCGCCTCGGAGCCGACGAGCGACCAGCGCGCGGGGGCGTCGGCCTCCCAGAACGCCTCGTCGAAGCGCAGCCACAGCGTCTCGACGACGCCGGAGCCGAGGGCCGCGACGGCCGCGCGCTGCGCGAACGGGAGCGGCGGGTCGAAGGCGATCGCGTCCGTCTGGAGCACCCCGATCGGCACGGTGACCAGCACCCGGTCGGCTGTGAACGACTCGCCGGTGCCCAGGCGGATGCTGACGCCGGTCTCCGTGTAGCCGATGCCGCTCACCACGGCGCGCAGCGAGACCTCGACGTCGGCGAGCAAGGTGTCGACCAGGGGCGCGAGCCCGTCGGTCAGCAGCGCGTCGCCGGAGTCGTCGCTCAGCTCCTCCGCGGTCGTGGCGGCGGAGGCGTCGCCCAGTCCGTACCAGGAGGAGAGCTCCTCGGGAGCGGCGCCGGTGCGCAGCGCGGTCGTCCCGGCGAGGTGCGCCGCCACGCGGGCGGCGTCGCCGTCGCCGGAGCCCGGCTCGGCCTCGGCGGGGTCGGGCGCTCCGGAGCCGGCGAACGACTCGGCGAGCGCCAGGTCCTCCGGCTGCTCCGCTCCCCACTCGAGAGCACGGGTCAGGGCGTCGGCACCCGTGGTGCCGGTGTCGAGGGCCGCGCCGTCGGCGTCGCTCGAGCGGACGTCGGCGAGGTCGACCGCGGTCGTGACCACGCCCGCGTCCGCGATGCTCTCGCGCAGGGCGGCTCCCGCGCCGGTGAGGGCCCAGGCTCCGGTCTCGACGGCGATCGGCCAGCCGTCCGGAGCCGCGGTGGCGATGCGGCCGCCGGTGCGCTCGCGCGCCTCCACCACGGTGACGTCGAAGCCCGCGTCGGACAGGCGCCGCGCGGCGACCGCTCCGGCGAGACCGGCCCCGACGATCGCGATCCGCTCGCCCTCGTCGGCGACGGCGCTGATCTCGGCGGCCGCGCGGACCCCGGAGCTCCAGGCGCCCTGGAGCGTGCCGGGCGCCTCCGTGTCGGTGGCCTCGCCCGCGAGGAAGACGCGGTCGAGGACCGCGGTGCCCAGGTCGGTGCGGTGCTGCGGCGTCGCGCCGACGGGCAGGTAGGAGACGGAGCCGAGCGCGTACGGATCCTCGGCCCAGGCGGAGCGCACGAAGGCGGCCGGCGCGGGGACGGCGGTGGTGCTCGGCGTGGGCACGGGGGCCTTCGTGACGGAGCGGGTCGGCGTCGGACGCGACGGCGTGCAGCCCGCGAGAGCCAGGAGCCCGACTCCCGTGGCGGCTCCCGAGAGGAAGAGGCGGCGTCCGATCGTCATCCCGGACATCCTACGTTCTCGGCGTTCGGCCGGGGCGGCGCGGGCGGCGCGGTGCTGACCCCACCCGGGCACGCGGCCCACTTCGAGGTGCGGGGTGACGGCGGGACGGCGAGCGGATAGCGTCGGGGCAGCGCGGACCGGACCGCGGCGACGGGGGACGGGGCATGGACACGACCCGGACGCGGACCGCGAGGACGACGGCCGGGGCCCCTCCCCGCAGTCACCTCCACGCGGTGCTGCTCGGCGCACTGGGGATGATCGTGGCCCCGCTGCTCATCGTCCTCGCGACCACGGCCTGGTCCTCCCCCGGTCCCGAGGAGTACGTCCGCATGGCGCTCGGTTCGGTGGTCGCGGCGTGCGTCTCGGTGGTCGGCGCCTGGTGGCTCGCCTTCGAGCGGCGCAGCGCCGGGGCACCCGGTCGCACCTGGTTCTGGGGCGTCGCCTGCCTCTTCACGGTCAGCGCGGTCTCGACCGTCGGAGCCGCCGCCGACCGCCTCACCGGCCTGATCACGAGCTGAGCAGGTGGACGTCCAGGCGCGGTCACCGCGCTCGCCTCACTCCTCGGCGACCGCCCCGATGGTCGCGAGTCCCTCCTCGAGCGAGCGGCAGCAGCATCGGCGCCGGTGATCGCCCCGACGAGACGACCGAGCGGCTCCGGCTGTTCCGTCCCGCCGAGGGCGATCTGGACGAGCTGTGGCGGCTGTACTCCGACGAGCGGATCGCGGCGGGCGACCCCCTCCTCCGGCACGACTCCTTCGAGCAGACCCGGGCGGTGCTCGCCCGCCGGACGGCGCAGTGGGCACGGGACGACCTCAGCAGCTGGGTCGTCCGGCTGCGGAGTCCCGAGGGCGGCGCGGACGGCGCGATCGGGATCGGCGGATGCACCCTCCTCGCCGACACGGCCTGGAACGTCGCGTTCACCGTCCATCCGGACCACTGGGGCAGGGGGTACGCCCAGGAGGTCGCCTCCGCAGGCATCGCGCGGGCGCGGCGGCTCCGACCCGAGCTCCCCGTGACCGCGGTCGTCGCGGAACGGAACGAGCGACCGCACCGGACGGTCGCTCGACTCGGTCTCGAACGGAGGTGGGAGGGCCCCGACGCGCACAGCCCCGACCCCGCGGCTCGCATCGTGCTCTACTCCGACCGCCTCCTCTCCGAGGACGAGATCGGCCGCCTCACGAGCTGAAGGCGCCGCGTGGCGCTGATCGCCGCAGGCAGCAGCGGAGCCGACACGCCTGCGCGAGACCGGGACGTCACGTTCCGGTGCGCCTCCTGGCCCCATCTTTCTTCCCGGCGGGCGGCGCTGCGCACGAGTGGGTGGGTGGGCGGCGCGGCACTCGCGCCGACCCCTCTCGCGATCGCGCTCAGCGGCCGCCCGCGAGTCGGGGCAGGAAGGGCGCGGAGGTACTCGCCGGACGGAGCATTCGAAGCCCGTCACCGCGAGGGGCGTTAGCGTCGTCGGATGGCGAGCATCACGTACCCCGCGCCCCTCCGCGCCGGAGGCCGGGTGGAGGTGCCCGCGCCCTCGATGGGAGTCCCCGCGCACCTGCACGACCGGCTGCAGGACGCCGCGCGCCGACTCGGCTCGGCGGGATACGACGTCCGGGTCCGGCCGCACGCCCTCCTCGGCGGACTCGCTCCGGCGTCCGCCGCGGATCGGGCGGCCGACCTGCACGACGCCTTCCGGAGCGGGGACGCGGTCCGTCCTCCGTGGGGCGGCGAGCTCGCCGTCGAGCTGCTGGAGAGGCTCGACTGGCACGCCCTCGCGGAGGCCCGGCCCTGGTTCGTCGGCTGGTCGGACGTCTCGACGCTGCTCCTGCCCCTGACGACGACGACCGGGCTCGCGACGATCCACGGCGCCAATCTGATGGACGAGCCGTGGGAGCTGCCGGTCGGGTTCCACCGCTGGACGGAGGTCGCCGGCCTCGAGCCCGGAGCCGCGTTCACGCAGCACGCCGCGCCGCGACGCCGGAGCCGTCCGTGGGGTGCGTGGGCGGACGAGCCGCTCGACCGCGATCGGGCCTACGAGGAGCCGACCCGCTGGCGCTCGCTCGACGGGTCAGCGGACGCGGCGATGTCCGGCCGCTTGATCGGCGGATGCCTCGAGACGGTGTCCCTGCTCGCGGGCACGCCCTACGGCGACGTTCCGGGCTTCGCTCGCCGGCACGCGCCGGAGGGCACCGTCGTCTACCTGGAGGCGGCCGGGTCCGACTCCGTCTCGGTGCTCCGGATGCTCACCTCGCTCCGGCTCGCGGGCTGGTTCGAGCAGGCGACCGGCGTCCTGATCGGCCGGACCGCGGGCGCGTCCCTGCCCGAGCTGAGCCAGGAGGACGCGGTGCGGCGCGCTCTCGGCGACCTCGGTGTGCCGGTGATCCTCGACGTCGACACCGGGCACCAGCCGCCGCAGATGCCCCTGGTCAACGGCGCGCTCGCCGAGATCGCGCTGAGCGGGCCGACGGCCTCGATCACGCAGCGGCTCGTGCCCTGACGGCGCGTGGGGAGAGATCCCGTCGAGCAGTGCCACCTCGCGGCACGGCCGCCGCCGCTCCCGGCCCTCCTCCGCCCGCCGAGCGCAAGGCCGAGCGGCGGGGAGGCGCCGAGTGGTAGACCTGGGGGCATGAGCAACGACATCCGCGCACTCGCCGAGGGCGAGAGCTACCTCGCCTTCTTCCAGGGCGGGCCGTTCGACGGCCAGACCGAGAACCGCGTCAGCACCGAGGGGGGCTACGAGAAGGAGGTCGACGTCTACGCCGCCGTCGACGGCCAGGAGACGCACCTCGTGTACAACGCCGTCTCCGCGAAGGAGGTCGGCGAGGCGGTCCACGTGACCTACTCGATCGACACTCCCGACTCCGACCCGATCGAGGACCCGGAGGACCGTGGCGGCGGATTCCAGTAGTCCGCACCACCCTTCGGATGCCGCTCCGGCGTCGCGCTCAGCGCGGCCGGGGCGGCATCGGCATGTGAGGACGCGCCACTCCGGAGACCACGCCTCCCGCCGCTCCTAGGATGATGGTTCCTCACTGTCTCGGCCGATTCAGGTCCGCGTTCCTCGGGAGCCGCCGTGTCCGATCCGCTGATCCGCCCGATGCCCCTCCGCGGCGACTCCGCCCGGCACTGGCTGCGGGCCCGCCACGCCGAGGCCGGGCCCGACCCCGCGTTCGCCGTCACCGGGCAGGAGGCGGCCGCCGAGGGCGTGCTCCTCCGGCGGATCTGGCACACGGCCGGCACGATCGACTTCCGCCCGAGCCCCCGCGCCGACCCGGGGTCGGTGGTGCTCCTGCTCCCGCTCGAGGGCGCGTTCACCGTCGCCAGTCGGGAGGAGCGCGAGTTCGTCGGCCGCGGCACCCTCGCGGTGCTGCCCGCCCGATCGGGAGCGACGATCAGCACGAGCGCTCCCAGCTCCCGGCTCGTCCTGGTCGTGCGGCCCTCGGGCGACGCGGATCCGCCCGCCGGCCTCACCGTGGTCTCCTCCCCCGCGGCACCGGTGCTGGTCGCCGCCGCGAACGCGGTGCTCGACGCCGGGCTGCCCATGAGCCCCGGGCTGCACACCGCGCTGCGGGGCCTCGCCGCGGCCGTCGTCGCGGAGTGACGGGAGCTGTCAACCCTCCCCGCCCCGGCCATCCGCTCGCAGGGACGTCCTCGAACATCGAGTGACGCCGATCGTCGGCGCCGGAAGGAGCACTCGCCATGGCCGAGATCACCGCCCACCACGGACTCTTCAAGGACACGGACCTGCACGTCGACGACACCGGCGGATCGGGCCGCCCCGTGGTCCTCATCCACGGCTGGCCCCTCTCGGGCGAGTCGTGGAAGGAGCAGGTCCCCGCGTTCGCCGAGGCCGGCTACCGCGTCGTCACCTACGACCGCCGCGGCTTCGGGCGCAGCGACAAGCCACTCACCGGCTACAGCTACGACACGCTCACCGAGGACCTGCACACCCTCCTCACCGAGCTCGACCTGCAGGACGTCACCCTGGTCGGCTTCTCGATGGGCGGCGGCGAGGTCGCCCGCTACTTCACGAAGTACGGCGCCGATCGCCTGCACAGCGTCGTCTTCGCCTCGGCCGTCCCGCCGTACCTGATGAAGACGGACGACAACCCGGACGGCCCGCTCGAGAAGGCGCAGGCCGCGCAGATGACCGCGGGCCTCACGAAGAGCGAGGACGACTTCTACGACCAGTTCACCACCGACTTCTTCTCGGTCGACGGCGAGCTGAAGGTGACGGAGGAGCAGCGCCAGGAGGCGATCGCTCTGGCGAAGCAGTCGGCCAAGCACGCGGCCCTCGCCTGCATGACGGCGTTCGCGACCACCGACTTCCGCGAGGACCTGCCCAACGTGTCGGTGCCCGCGCTCGTCATCCACGGCGACGGCGACGGCACCGTCCCGTTCGAGGGCTCCGGCGCCCGCACGCACGCGGCGATCCCCGGCTCCGAGCTGCACGTCGTCCACGGCGCCCCGCACGGAGTGACCGTGAGCCACCCGGAGGAGTGGAACCGCGTCGTCCTGGAGTTCCTCGCGAAGTAGCGGCGGCACTCCCGCATGCTGGTCGAGCAGCCCCGCAGGGGCGTATCGAGATCCGCTGCACACAAGCGGATCTCGATACGCGCGCTGCGCGCGCTGCTCGATCAGCGTGAGCGGCCTCTGCCGGTCGAGCAGCCCAGGAGGGGCGTCGGGGCACGGCGAGGTCCGGCGAACGGCCTGCCCAGGTCCGGCGGTAGGAGCGCGTCAGCCGAGGATCGTGTCCACGAGCCGGGTCGTCCGATCGATGAACGCGTCTCGATGCTCTCCTCCGGGGCTCCAGAACGCATCGCCGTGCAGCGTGCGGAAGGAGTTCGCCTCGTAGAGCGCCCGAGCGGCCGATCGCCCCGCCTCGGGGTCGGCGGTCGGGAGCACCTGCGCCACCCGGTCCGCGAAGCGGCGGGACTCCTGGGCGCCCCGCTCGAGCAGCGCGCGATCGCTCGACGAGGCGACCATCACCGCACGGAGGAAGGCCCGGTGCCTGTCGAAGACCGCGGTGACGGCGTCCACGACAGCACGAGCGGATCCGTCGACGGCTCGCAGCCGCTCGTCCTCCGACCGCGCCACGCCCGTCATGCCGTGCTCGTAGACGGCGTGGAACAGGCCGCTCGATCCAGTGGCGCAACGGCACGCTCGCCGAGGGTCCGATCGCGCTCTGCGAGGTGCAGGCCTACGCCCACGAGGCCATGGCAGGCGGAGCGGCGCTGCTCGAGCACCTCGGCCGTGACGGCTCGGAGTGGCGCGAGGCGGCGTCGACGCTGAAGGCGCGCTTCGCGGAGGCGTTCTGGATCGACGACGCCGACGGCGGCTACCCGGCGATCGCGCTCGACGCGGCCGGGCGCCCGGTCGACACGATCACCAGCAACCTCGGCCACCTCCTCGGCACCGGCATCCTCTCCCCCGAGCACGCCGCCCGGGTCGCCGAGCTGCTGGTCTCCCCCGGGCTCGACTCGGGCTTCGGCCTGCGCACCCTGGACACCGGCTCGGGCGGCTACTGGCCGCTGTCGTACCACGGCGGCTCCGTCTGGGCCCACGACACCGCGATCGCCGTCACCGGGCTCGCCCGGGAGGGCTTCGGGGCGGAGGCGACGACCCTCTCGCGCGGACTGATCGCCGCGGCCGAGGGCTTCGGCTACCGGATGCCCGAGCTGCACTCGGGCGACCCCGCCGCCGAGGTGCACGCGCCGGTGCCGTACCCGGCGGCCTGCCGACCGCAGGCCTGGTCGGCGGCCGCCTCCGTCGCCGTGCTGTCGGCGGCGCTGGGGCTCGCTCCCGGAGGCGACACCCTGGTCGTCGCGCCGCTCTCGCCCGCGCTCGCCGGGCCGATCCGCGTGGACGGGATCCGCTACCGCGGCTCCGTGGTGCCGGTGGACTGGGACGGCAGGATCTGAGGCGCCGCGCCGCTCAGGGCGGACCGGCTCAGATCAGGCCGGCTCAGGGCAGGCGCGCTCAGGGCAGGCGCGCCACGACCGCGCGCGCGATGCGCCGGCCCGAGCGGTTCGCCCCGATGGTCGAGGCCGTCGGGCCGTAGCCGGCGAAGAAGACGCGCTGATCCGTCAGCGAGGCTCCGTCGGCGACCGCGATGCCGCCCTCGCGCTCGCGCAGCCCGAGCGGAGCGAGGTGGCGCAGCTCCGGCCGGAAGCCCGTCGCCCAGATGATCGCGTCGGCGCGCGTGAAGGAGCCGTCCGGCCAGCGCACGCCCTCCTCCTCGATCGACGAGAACATCCCCCGCTCGTGCAGGAGCCCGCGCTCGATCCCGGCGACCACCCGGCGGGTGCGCTGCACGCCCGTGCCGCCGACGATGCTCGGGAGGGGCAGCCCGGCGCGGGCGGCGCGGTCCTGCTCGGCCACCGCCTCCACCGCCGACTCCATCGCCAGCTGCTCGCCGTCGTGGTAGACCACCGGTCGCCGCGTCGCCCACGTCAGTGAGCGCGCCACCCGCTCGAGCTCCAGCAGGAAGCCGATCGCCGAGGTGCCGCCGCCGACCACGAGCACCTGCTTCCCGGCGAAGTCCTCGGCGCGGACGTACTCGGTCGGGTCGATCTGCACGCCGCGGAAGCGGTCGCGCCCGGGGTAGTGCGGTACGAAGGGCGATCCCCAGGTGCCGGTCGCGTTGACGAGCAGGCTCGCGCGCTCGACCGCGCGGTCGGACTCGACGACGAGCGGCGACCCCGTGTCGTGCGGCGTCGCACTCGTGACGCGCCGCACCGACTCCGGACGGCGGATCTCGAGACCGAGCTCCTCCTCGTAGCGCCCGTAGTACTCGCGGACCACGTCCCGTGCCGGTCGCCGGTGATCGGCCGTGCGGAACGACAGCCCCATCCGCTCCATGCCCGGGAGATCGTGCACGCGGTGCGCGGAGCCGAGCCGCAGGGCCTCCCAGCGGAACTGCCAGGCCCCGCCGGGCTCCGGACCGCGGTCGAGGACGATCAGGTCGCGCCCGGGGACGAGGCCGAGACGGCGCAGGTAGTAGGCCACGGACAGACCCGCCTGGCCCGCGCCGATCACCACGACGGGACGCGGTGGGGCGACGCTGTCCACGGTACTCCTGACGCGGTCGAGGATGGGCGGCCGTCCGGCAGATCGAGGCCCGGGGTGGCGTGTCCCCCGTCTGCTAAACTACCGCGTAGATTTCAACTTTCCCTGTCTGCTCTTTTCCCCAGCCGGCTCACTGCCCGTCTGGCCTGTCATCGTGAGGGGGTCACCCATGGGGCGCGGCCGTCAGAAGGCGAAGAACACCAAGATCGCCCGTGAGCTGAAGTCGTTCAGCCCGGCGGTCGATTACAGCGCGCTCGAGCGCGAGCTCAGCCACCCGGACGAGCCGGACTACTCGAAGTGGATCGACGCCGAGGACGACGGCGACGACACGGACCTCGTCGAGGAGCCGCACCAGAAGCGTGCGTGACTCCTCCCGTGAATCGGGGCCGCTCCCTCGGGGCGGCCCCGTTTCGCGTGCGGACGGGGATCCGGCGGGTGAGGGACCCGACCTGGAGCGCGGGTCGCTCGGCTGAGCACGTTCTCCCGCTTTCCGCCACTGAGTGCAGAATGTCGGTGCCCCCTGGGACACTGACCGAATGAGCACTTCCCCGTCCGCACGGCTGCCCGTGTGGCAGTCGGAGCGTCGCGGGAACGACCTCGACGAGGCGCGCGACTTCTACGCCGGCTCGTACAACGGCTCCGGCTTCCGGGCCGAACGCTCGGTCGTGCCGTTCGCGTTCCGCTACACGACGACCGGGCCCGGGCCCGTCAGCCTCCACTCCGCCTCCTTCCTGGG
The DNA here is from genome assembly GCF_002932195.1 of Rathayibacter sp. AY1C4. Lineage (NCBI taxonomy): Bacteria > Bacillati > Actinomycetota > Actinomycetes > Micrococcales > Microbacteriaceae > Rathayibacter > Rathayibacter sp. AY1C4. The sequence continues at coordinate 34,704 of NZ_PSWE01000017.1, forward strand.
CCGGGTGCGCGGCACGGTGGCCCCGAGCGACGTCTACGTCGCCCTCTGGCTGACCGCCGGGCGCGCCTCCCTCGATCTGGGGCGCGACGAGCACCGCCTCGTCGTCGGCCGCCCGGCCATGTTCCCGAGCGGCCGGCCCTTCGGCTTCGAGGCCCTCGAGTACCGCGACGCGCTCGTGCACTTCGAGGCCGCCCACCTCGAGGCGATCGCCGCGGAGCTGCACGGCACCGAGCCCGGCCCGCTGCGGTTCGCCCCTGTGGCGCGCGACACGACCGCCTGGTGGGCGGCGATCCGGCTCCTGCGCGACACCCTCGCCTCCGCGCACACGCCCACCGTGCTGCAGCGCGACGGCGTCGCCCGCATCGCCGCGCTCGCCGCCCTGCAGACCTTCGCCCACCGCATCGCCCCGCTGCCGGCCGTGCCGCCCTCGGTCAGCGCGCGGCGCCTCCGCCGGGCCGTGGAGTTCGTGCAGGCCAACGCCGATCTGCCCCTCGGAGTGGCCGACATCGCCGACGCAGCGGGGCTCACGGTCCGCGGCGTGCAGCTGGCGTTCCAGCGCGCCTTCGGCGAGACCCCGCGGCACTACCTGCGCGACGTCCGCCTCGAGCGCGCGCACGAGGAGCTCGTGTCCGGGTCGGCCGGCTCACTGGTGGTCGGCGACGTCGCCGCACGCTGGGGGTTCATCAGCGGCGGCCGCTTCGCCCAGCACTACGCGACGCGGTTCGGCGAGCTCCCGAGCGAGACCCTCCGGCGCTAGTCCCGCCGATCCCCGACGGCGGTTCCGCCGAGGGGCGTTCGGGCGTACTGTCCGAGGACCGCCCGCTGCCCCGCGGGCCGCGTCGATGGAGCCGCGAATGTTCGAACCCGGAGGATCCGCGCGGCCTGTCGCGCGGGTCGGCTACGTCACCGCCGCCCTGCTGGTCGGCGCGATCCTGGTGGGCGGCGCGGTCGGCGCCGCCGTCGCCCTGGTCCTCTACCTGCCCGGCGTCCTCGCCGCCGACGGCCCGCCCGGGCTGGTGAGCTTCGGCCTGCTCATGGGAGCGGCCTCCGGCGCGGGCATCGGAGTCGTCGGAGGCGCGGGAGCGGTCGCCGGCATGGTCGCGGTGCGCGTCGCGAGCCGCCGCGACGGCCCGTTCGTGCTCGGCACCAGCGCGGGCGCCGGCCTCGGCGTGCTGGTCGCCTGTGCGAACCTGCTCGTCAGCCGCGACGCCCCGACCTGGGCGACCGCCCTGCTCGCCACCGCGGCCGCCTGCGCGCTCTGCGCTGCGGGCTCGTGGCTGCTGACCCGGCACGAGCACTCCTGGGAGCGCGCGCACGCCGCACCGCGCTGATCCGCGGCACCTCCGGGGATCAGCCCGCGTAGGACCCGACCAGGCGGACCGCTCCGCCGTCGACGCCCTTCGCGCCCTGCTCGAAGCCCTCGAAACCGCGCGCGGCCGTCGAGACGCGGCCCGCGACCCACGACGGGACGCCCGAGCGCTCGAGGCGCGCGATCACGCCGTCGGCCGCCTCCGCCGCGACGACGGCGAACATGCCGATGCCGAGGTTCCAGGTGCCCTCGGTGCTCTCGAGCGTCGCGCCGGACATCCCGGCGAGCGCGCGGAACACGTCGGACGGGCTCCAGCTCGCCCGCTCGACCTCGACCCAGGAGCTGCGCGGCAGCACCCGGGCGAGGTTCGCCGCGATCCCGCCGCCGGTGACGTGGCTGATGGAGTGGACGGCCGGGCCGAGCTCGGCGTCGTCGAGCAGGTCGAGGAGGGGCCGGGTGTAGAGGCGGGTCGGCTCCAGCAGCACCTCGCCGACCACGCCGCCCAGCTCCTCGGAGCGGTCGGTGAAGCCGATGCCGCGCTCGGCGAGGATGTGGCGCACGAGCGAGTAGCCGTTCGAGTGCAGTCCGGAGGAGGCCATCGCCACCACGACGTCGCCGTCGCGCACGCGGTCGGCGCCGCGCACCTGGTCGGCCTCGATCGCGCCGACCGCCGCGCCCGCCACGTCGTAGTCGTCGGGTCCGAGCAGGCCCGGGTGCTCGGCCGTCTCGCCCCCGACGAGCGCGGTGCCCGTCTCGGAGCAGGCGCGCGCGATGCCGGCGACGATGTCGGCGATGCGAGCCGGGACGACCTTGCCGCACGCGATGTAGTCGGTCATGAAGAAGGGGCGGGCGCCGACCACGACGATGTCGTCGACGACCATGCCGACGAGGTCCTGCCCGATGGTGTCGTGCTTGTCGATCGCCTGGGCGAGCGCGACCTTGGTGCCGACGCCGTCGGTCGAGGTCGCGAGGAGGGGGGCTCGGAAGTCGCGGAGGAAGGAGACGTCGTAGAGGCCCGCGAAGCCGCCGACCCCGCCGAGGACCCGGCTGTCGTGCGTCGCCGACACCGCCGACTTCATCAGCTCGACGGCGAGGTCCCCCGCCGCCGTGTCGACTCCTGCGCGGGCGTAGCTGCTCGTCTCATCACTCACGCGACGACCCTACCGACTGCCCTCTCCCGCCGCGGCGCGGATCCGGGTCCGCCGCACCGGCGGCTCCCGCTCCGCGCCCTCGGTCACGCGTCCCAGGCGACGTAGTGCAGCTCGGCGCGGTCGCGGCTGCGGTGGAGGTCGAGGTAGGACCGGGCGATGACCTCGGCCGCCGCGTCCGGGTGGCCGCCGTCGATGAGCGCGGTGATCGCCACGTGGGCGGCGTAGACGCCCCGGGGCTCGAGCGCGGAGTGGAGGTTGAGGACCCAGTTCCGCAGGCCCGCGGCGGCGATGTTGATGTTCGCCAGCGCCGCGTGCGGGGAGACGGAGCCGCCGCCGGTGGTGACGAGGATCGTCCCGCTGCCGGCGGCGATCATGTCCGGAACCACCTCGCCGACGGCGCGGAGCGCGCCGCCGAGGTAGAAGTCGATCTGCGGCTGCAGGTTCTCGGGCGTGACGTCCAGGACGCCGACCGGGGTGAGAGCGGAGTCGGCGGGGGAGAACTCGAGGACGTCGATCGGACCGAGGTCGGCACGGATCGCCCGCAGCGCGGCGGTCAGGGTCTCGGGCTGCGCGATGTCGGCGGCGAACCCCGTCGCCTCGATGCCCTCCTCGGCGAGGCGGGCGGCCAGGCCGTCCAGCTTCTCCTGGTTCCGCGAGACGAGGGCGACGGTGAAGCCGGCCCGGCCGAAGACGCGGGCGATCTCGAGGCCGAGGCCGGGGCCCGCGCCGATGACGGTGAGAAGTGGCATGGGAGGTCCTGTCGTCGTGCGCACCGGGGCGCGATGAGCGGGGCTGCTAAGTTGAGGTCAGCCTCAAGACTCATTGGACCATCACTTGAGTGGCGCCTCAAGATCATCGGGAGGATCGCATGGATGAGCAGAAGGTCCTGCGCCGGGACGCGCAGCGGAACGTCGAGAAGCTGCACGCCGCCGCCCTCGAGGTCTTCGGCTCCCGCGGCCTGGCCGCGCCCCTCGAGGACATCGCCCGTCACGCCGGCGTGAGCATCGGCACCCTCTACAACCGCGTCGGCTCCCGTGAGGAGCTCATCGACGCCGTCATCCCGGCCGTCGCCGGCGAGAAGCTGAAGGGCCTGACCGAGCGCGCTCTCGCCGAGCGGTCCTCCCGCGGACGCCTGGAGCGCTTCGTCTCCGGGATGATCGACCTCCAGCTGGAGGACCCCGCCCTCAACGACGCGATGCTGCGCCGCTTCCCCGACGCGGTCGCCCTCATCGACGCCTGCGACCGCTCGATCGAGCTCGGCCGGGATCTCGTCGAGGCCGCCCACCGCGACGGATCCCTCTCCCCCGACTTCACCCACGACGACCTGATGGCCCTGCTCTGGATGGCGGGCACGACCAGCCGCGAGTCCGCGGCTCCGCAGGGCTGGCGCCGCGTCCTGGACCGCAGCCTCGCCGGAGCCTGGACGGCTCCGAGCAGCTGAGCGGCCGCGCGGCTCCCCGACCGACCGCCCGGCCGATCCGCCGGTCGACGCCGCCCTGAGCACCCCCGCGACCACGGATCCGCCCACGGCGAACCATTAGGGGATGAGTCCCCCGCGTGCCAGGATGGACCGTCAAACCCCCCTGCTATCCCCTTGGGAGCCCCTCCGGCATGTGCGGAATCGTTGGGATCGTGTCCTCCGGACCGGTCAACCAGTCCATCTACGACAGCCTCTCCCTCCTGCAGCACCGCGGCCAGGACTCGACCGGCATCGCGACCGCCGACGGCAGCACCCTGCACATCAAGAAGGCCGCGGGACAGGTCCGCGAGGCGTTCCGCACCCGCGACATGCGCTCGCTGCTCGGATCCATGGGCCTCGGCCACGTGCGCTACGCGACGAAGGGCAACGCCGAGCGCGAGGAGGAGGCCCAGCCGTTCTACGTGAACGCGCCGTACGGCATCATCCTCGTTCACAACGGCAACCTCACGAACACGCGCGAGCTCACCGAGGAGCTCTTCCGCATCGACCGCCGCCACCTCAACACCACCTCCGACACGGAGCTGCTGGTCAACGTGCTGGCGAACGAGCTGCAGGCCTCGATGTCGGGCCGCGACCTCGACGCCGACGAGGTGTTCGACGCCGTCGCCCGCGTGCACGAGCGCGTCGAGGGCTCCTACGCCACCATCGCGCTGATCGCCGGCGTCGGGCTGCTGGCGTTCCGCGACCCCTTCGGCATCCGCCCGCTCATCGTCGGCCGCCGCAGCAACACCGGCGCGCCGGACGACTGGGTCGTCGCCTCCGAGTCGCTCGTGCTCGAGGCGCAGGGCTTCGAGATCGTCCGCGACGTCGCTCCCGGCGAGGCGGTCTTCATCACCCCCGACGGCCGGATGGCCAGCCGCCAGTGCGCGAAGGATCCGCGACTCATCCCGTGCTCGTTCGAGTACGTCTACCTCGCCCGCCCCGACTCCGTGATGTCCGGCATCTCGGTCTACGAGGCGCGCCTGCGCCTGGGCGACCGGCTCGCCGGCACCATCGCGCAGTACACCCCGGGCGGAGCGATCGACGTCGTCATGCCGATCCCCGACTCCTCCCGCCCCGCCGCGATGCAGGTCGCGCAGAAGCTCGGGATCGAGTACCGCGAGGGCTTCTACAAGAACCGCTACGTCGGCCGGACGTTCATCATGCCCGGGCAGGCGGTCCGCAAGAAGTCGGTGCGTCAGAAGCTCAACGCGATGTCGAGCGAGTTCAAGGGCAAGAACGTCCTGATCGTCGACGACTCGATCGTCCGCGGCACCACCTCCAAGGAGATCGTCGACATGGCCCGCGCGGCCGGCGCGAACACGGTCACCTTCGCGTCCGCCGCGCCTCCCGTGCGCTACCCGCACGTGTACGGGATCAACATGCCCTCGCGCCAGGAGCTCGTGGCCCACAACCGCCGCATCCCCGAGATCTCGGAGGCGATCGGCGCCGACCAGCTGATCTACCAGGAGGTCGCCGACATGAAGGCGGCGATCCTCGAGGGCTCGGACGTCACCGACCTCGAGACCAGCTGCTTCACCGGCGAGTACGTCACGGGCACCGTCACCCCGGAGTACCTCGACTGGGTGGAGCGCACGCAGCTGAGCTGAGCTCTGCACAGCGCCGGGCGCGGCGCAACGGGTGCCGCGGATCCGTGCGCCGCTCCATGATCGGAGGGTGCGCGGCCCCGCGCGCATGCACCCGAGGAGTCCCCGTGATCTACCGAATCCTGCCGTTCCTGCTCACCTTCGTGGCCAAGAAGATCTCGAAGTCGCAGAAGGCCAAGCGCGCCGCCGCCAAGCGCCCGACGTCCACCCCGAGCAGCAGCCGCCGCTCCTCGTCGCGCCGGGGACGCTGACGCCGCGGTCCCGTCCGCGAGCGCGAGCCGCGGGCGGGACACTCAGCGCAGGGCGGAGTGCCGCGGCCGCAATGCGGCCCGCCTCCGCCGGCTAGACCCGGTCGGACCCCGTCTGCGCGTCGTCCTCGTCGGACGTCGTCCGCGCGTCGGGCAGGGCCTCCTCGGCCACGGGCTCCTCGGCCGCGTCCTCGCGCTCGACGATCCGCTCGGCGGTGGTCCGGACGACCTTCCGGCCGACGACCCGGTCGAGCAGCACCACGACGAGCCCCGCGAGAGCGCCGAACAGCGTCACGAAGAGCAGCAGGCTGAAGCCGAAGACCTGCCCGCGGGAGAAGCCCTGAGTCTCGGGCAGCGCGAAGGTCAGCACGAAGGCCGCGATCGCTCCGAGCCCGACGCCGAGGGTCAGGATGCGCCAGACGCGCGGGGAGCGGCGGACGTCGACCTCTTCGCGGGTGACCTCGGGGCGGGCGGGATCGCTCATGCCTCCATTCTCCCCCGCGCGGGCGAGGGCACGGCACCGTGATCGCTCAGAGCGCGTGCACGAGCCGGCCCGCCTGCGCGCGCAGCTCGCGGACGACGGTGCGGACCGAGAGCCGCTCCGCCCGGTCCGGCCGCATCAGCGCGACGATGTGCCGCACGGAGTTCACCCCGCGGAGCGGCTTCACCACCACTCCCGCGCCGCCCGCCGTGTAGCGCGGGAGCACCGCGATGCCCAGGCCCGCCGCGACGAACGCCTCCGTCACGCGGGTCGACGCGAAGCGCTGCTCCACCCGCACCGCCTCGCCGGACGCGGTCTCGATGTCCTGCATCACGCGCTCGAACGGGAACCCGTCCGGGACGCCGATCCAGGTCTCGCCGACCAGATCCGCCGCCGACACCGTCGCCCGGTCCGCGAGGCGGTGCCCGGCCGGCAGGCCGATGTCGAGGGGCTCGATCATCAGCTCCGCCATCGCGAGGCCGCGACCGGCCCAGGCGCTTCTGCCGGTGGGCGAGTGGGCGAGCACGATGTCGAAGTCGGCGGTCAGGTCGGCGAACTCGTCGGTGCCGGGGTCCGCGTCCTCGCACTGCACGACGAGTCCCTCGACGCTGCGGAGCGCGACCAGCGCGTTCGGGAGGAGCATCTGGCCCGCGGTGGGGAAGGTCGCGATGGTGACCTCGCCGATCGGGTTGTTCTTGAACGTCTGCCAGACGGCGTCGGCCCGCTCGAGCGCGATCGCGATCTCGGTGGCGCTCCGGGCGAGCTCGCGTCCCGCCGCCGTGAGCACCACGCCGCGGCCGGAGCGCTCGATCAGCGGCACGCCGGCCTCGCGCTCGAGCACCTTGAGCTGCTGCGAGACCGCGGAGGGCGTGCGGTGCGTCGCCTCCGCCACGGCCGTGATCGAGCGGCGCATCGAGAGCTCGCGGAGCAGTTCCAGCCGTCGCACGTCCATGTAGAGAAACTACACGTCAGGGCAAGAACAGTTCGATTGTCCTACGGAACACAAGGCCGGACACTGGACGTTGTACACAGCATCCCGGCGGATGGATCAGAAGCCGCCGCAACGAAAGGCAGAACACTCATGAGCATCGCAATCCTCGTCGTCCTCAGTGGCCTCGCCGCATGGGGCACGGTGTCGACGGTGCTCGTCGCCAGCCGCGACGGCTACCGTCAGGTCCCCGCGCAGCACTGAGCCCCGCCGCTCCGCGACAGCACCTCATCGCGTTCCGACGCCGTCTCCCGACCGGGAGGCGGCGTTCTCGCGTCTCCGGGGGCTGGTGCCGCTCCTCGGGGAGCGCCTCCCCGCCGCGGCTCCCGGGGGTCGACCATCGGCTCGCCCCGCACACGACGACGGGCCCCCGACCGGAGTCGAGGGCCCGTCGTCGTGTGCGGTGCGGCTACTTCGCGGCGGTGCGGCGGCGCAAGCGCGCGACCGTCATGCCCAGACCGAGCAGCAGAGCGGCGATCCCGGCGGCGAACGCGGGGGTCGCGTCCACTCCGGTCTCGGCGAGGTGGTGCGAGCCGGCGACCGGAGCAGTGGTCGGCGTCGGCGCGGGGCCCGTGGTGGGCGGCGTGGTCGGCGCGGGCGTCGGCTCCGTGGTCGGTCCGGGAGTCGGGGTGCCCGCTCCGGCGCCGGCCGCGACGGCGAAGCCGACGCTGATCTCGGTGCCGGTGGTGTCGAGCGCGAACGTCGCGGTGTGCGCGCCGCCCGCCAGGCTCTCGTCGATCGGGACCGAGAACGAGGCGCGACCGGTCGAGTCGTCGGTGACGGCCCGGGTCGGGTCGATCGTCGCGGTGCCGACGACGGTGCCGTCGACGCTCGCGGTCACGGTGGTGTCGGCCGCGGCTCCGGTGCTGAACAGGAGCGAGGAGAGGTCGACGGTCATCGTGTCGCCGACCGCGTACTCGCCCGAGTCCGGGACGTTGTCGGTCAGGCCGATCGTGCGCTGCACGGGGTCGGGGCTGACGGTGCCGAGGTCCTGGATGTAGCCGACGAAGGCGTCCAGGTCGATGCGGCCGGAGTCGGCCGTGCCGGTGCCCTCGGTGAAGGTGCTGAAGCCGTCGCCGCCGCTCGCGAGGAAGCTGCTGGTCACGACGGTGAAGGTCGCGGCCGGGTCGATCGGCTCGTTCTGGAAGAACACCTGCGAGATGCGCGAGCCCTCCGGCGCCGTCGCGTCGAAGACGTAGGTGAGGTCCTTCGAGGTGGAGAGGTTCAGCTGCGGGTGGCTGGAGCTGCCCACCCACTGCTCCTCGAGCAGGTCGGAGATCTGCTCGCCGGTCAGCTGCAGGGTCACCAGGGTGTTCGCGAAGGGCTGGGCGTCGGAGGCCTCGGCGTAGGTGACCACGCCGTCCGCGTCGCCGGGCTGGTCCGGAGTCGCGGTGTAGGACAGGTCGTCGCGCAGGCCGCCCGCGTTGGAGAAGGCGATCTGCGTGCCGAGCTCACGGGTGGCCCACAGCTGGGCGTCCGAGACGAGGTTGCCGAGGGTCGACTCCGAGCCGCGGTTGGTCGTGGTGCCGTCCGGGCGGTAGGCGCGCGAGATGTCCTCGGTGATGGTGCCGACCTTCACGCTGCCCTCGCGGACGGCGACGGCCTGGGCGTCGGCGACGATGGTCTCGACCTCGGGGTCGGGCTCGAAGGCGCCGACGACGATCGTCTTGGCCGGGTCGTCGGAGGTCGGGTCGTCGACGACCTTCGTCAGCGGCACGACCTCGCTGGTGAGCGACGTGAGCTGCTTGGTCGCCGGGTCGACGGTCAGGGACATGCGGCCGATGTTCTCGGCGTAGCTGCCGGTCTGCGACACGACGGTCGGGAAGGCCCGGCCCGCGTCGATGCCCGCGTCGTACTCCTGGTGGCTGTGGCCCGAGACGATCGCGTCGACGTTCGGGGCGACCTCGTTGACGATCGCGCCGAACTTGGGGTCCGCCTCCGGAGTGTTCAGCTCGGCCGCGTCGGCGTCGGCTCCCTCGTGCAGGAGCAGGACGACCACGTCGGCCTCGTCGTTGGCGGCGTCGCCGTCCTGAAGCTGCGCGGCGACCTCGTTGACGTTCTCGGCGATCGGCTCGATGGAGAGCGTCGAGATCGTGGCGGGGCTGACGAGCTTGCCGAGGTCCTCGGTGATCGCGCCGATGAAGGCGACGGAGACGCCGTCCTGCTCGGTGATCACGTACGGGGAGTAGGCGCGCTCGCCGGTCGCGGTGTCGTAGAGGTTCGCGTTCACGTACGGGAACGCCGAAGCGTCCACGACGCGGCCGTCGACGTCGGCGCGGCCCTGGTCGAACTCGTGGTTGCCCAGCGTGCTGACGTCGAGGCCCATCGCGTTGAGCGAGTCGAGCGTGGGGATGTCGCCCTGCACCTTCGACACGAAGGTCGAGGCGCCGATGTTGTCGCCGGCCGAGACGAACAGCGTGTTCGGGTTGGCGGCGCGGTAGGAGTCGACGGCACCGGCGAGCACGGCGGCTCCGGCGACGGCGCGGTCGGCGGCGAGCCGCCCGTGGAAGTCGTTGATCGAGAGGATGTCGATGGCGACATCGCCCTCGGCCGCCGCGGCGGGCGTGGCGCCGAGGAGGGCCGCTCCGGCGACGGCGCCGACGGCGGTCGCGGAGAGGAGTCGGGTGAGGCCGCGTCGGCCCGGGGAAGTACTGCGCATCGTGAAGGGGACTCCAAGCATCGAGCGGTGGATCCGGAGAGGATTCGTGCCGCGTGAGGGGGTTATTCCCAGACAACCCGACGGCGGACCCCAGGTCAAACGATCCGACGACGGCTCGCCGCCGCGTTTACGAGAAGTTAACTCGCCGACGCTCAGCCGACGCGCAGGATGGGGAGGAACGGCGTGAGGTCCGCGCGCACTCCGGAGGCGTGGATCCGCCCGCTCGCGAGACCCTCGCTCCACGGCAGGGAGCCGGTCGCGAGCGGCAGCCAGGTCGCCGCGTCCATCTCGATCACGTTCGGCGGAGTCCCGCGGGTGTGGCCCGGTCCCTCGACGCACTGGGCCGCGCCGAACGGCGGAACGCGCACCTCGACGCTGCGTCCGGGGACGTTCGTCTCGATGATCTGCAGGAGGAACCGCACCGCCGTCGCCGTCGTGTTCCGGTCCGCTCCTCCGGCGAGCGCCGCCCGCACCGCGGACTGCCCGCTCGCCTCGTCGATCCTGCCCTTGGCCATGCATCCATCCTGCCGCCGCCGCTCGCTCCCGGAGGCCTCCCGCCGGCTCCGCCCGGCGTGTCGGCGTCCGCAGCGCCGCCCTGCGGAGGAGGACGTCACAGGGACCAGCCCCGGGGCGGGGCGCCCTATCCTGTCAGGGTGAAGATCCTCGTCCTCGGTTCGGGTGCCCGTGAGCACGCCATCATCACGGCTCTCCTCGCGGAGGAGGAGCACCACGAGATCATCGCGGCGCCCGGCAACGCCGGCATCGCGCGTGACGTCGAGGTCATCCACTTCGACACGAACAGCCCCCGGCTGGTCAGCGACTTCGCGGTGGAGCAGGGCATCGAGCTCGTCGTCATCGGCCCCGAGGCGCCCCTGGTCGCCGGAGTCGCCGACGCGCTCCGCAAGCGCCGCATCCCCACCTTCGGCCCCGACCGGGCCGCCGCCGCACTCGAGGGCTCGAAGACCTTCGCGAAGCGCGTGATGGACATGGCCCGCGTGCCCACCGGCCGCGCGACCCGCGTCTCCACCCTGGTCGACGCCACCCGCGCCATCGACGAGTACGGACTCCCCTCGGTCGTCAAGGCCGACGGCCTCGCCGCGGGCAAGGGCGTCCTGGTGACGGAGTCGCGCAGCGCCGCGATCGCGCACGCCGAGTTCTGGCTGCAGTCCGGCGACGTCCTCATCGAGGAGTTCCTCGCCGGCCAGGAGGTCTCCCTCTTCCTCCTCTCCGACGGCCACGACGTCGTCCCTCTCTCCCCCGCGCAGGACTTCAAGCGCCTGGGCGACGGCGACGAGGGGCCGAACACCGGCGGCATGGGCGCCTACTCCCCGCTCCCCTGGCTCGCCGACCGCTGGGAGAGCGAGCGCGCCTTCGTCGACGAGGTGATCGACACGGTCGCCATCCCGACCATCCGCCAGCTCGAGCGCGAGCGCACCCCCTTCGTCGGACTCCTCTACTGCGGCCTCATCGTGACCGACGCGGGCCTGCGCGTGATCGAGTTCAACGCCCGCTTCGGAGACCCCGAGACCCAGGTCGTACTCCCCCGCCTCGCCTCCCCGCTGTCCGCGCTGCTGCACGCGGCGGCCACCGGCGCGCTCGCCTCCGTCCCGTGGCCCGCGTTCACGGACGAGGTCGCCGTCACCGTCGTCCTCTCGAGCGAGGGCTACCCCGAGAACGCCGTCACCGGACGGACCATCACCGGACTCGACGCGGCGGCGGACGTCCCCGGCGTCACCATCGCCCACGCGGCGACCCAGCTGGTCGACGGGAGCTTCGTCGCCACCGGCGGCCGCGTGCTCAACGTCGTCGCGCGCGGCGCCGACTTCGCCGAGGCGCGGGAGCGGGCGTACCGCGCGCTCGACCTGATCCACCTCGACGGCGGGCTGTATCGGAGCGACATCGCGGCGAAGGTCGCGCAGTAGCGCGACCTCCGACGTGATGTCGGCCACGCCGCTCCCCGCGCGGCGTGGCGCGGTCGACTCAGAGACCGGCCGGGTACTCGGAGAGCGGGGCGCGGTCGGCGCGTCCAGAACGCTCGGCACGCGTTCCGGTCGACGCCTCGAGGGTGGCCGGGGTGGGGTGGATCCGCGCTCGGACTCGGACCTCCGCGACACGGGCTCGCGGCGGAGGTCGGTCGCCTCGCGGGGGGCGGGTCAGGCCAGGGTGCGGAGGGCCTCGGCGAGGTGGGGGTGCGCGAAGGTGAAGCCGGCGTCCTCGAGGCGGGCGGGCACGACCCAGCGGGACTTGAGCAGGAGCTCGGACTCGGTGCGGAGCAGGAGCGTCGCGGGCTCGAGGACGAAGCGCGGGGCCGGGACGCCGATCCGGCGGCCCACGGCGGCGCGGAGCAGCCGGGAGAGCTCGGTGTTGTCGCTCGGATTCGGCGACGCGAGGTTCACCGGCCCGTCGAGGGTCGACTCCTCGAGGAAGCGGATCGACCGGTGGACGTCCTCCACGTGGATCCAGCTGAAGTGCTGACGGCCGCGGGTGCGCCGGTGCTCGTGGTGCACGCCGGCCTCGCGGCGCGCGCGCGTCGAGGGCCACGGCCCGTCGAACTGCGGACCGCCGAGCCCGAGCCGCGCCAGCCGCAGCAGGATCGCCGTCGCCGGACCGTCTCCGAGCACGATGGACATCCGCAGCGCCACGCGCCGCACGCCGGGCGTCTCCCCGGCGAAGAACTCCGACTCCCACGCCCGCGCCACGTCGACCGAGAAGCCCTCGCCGAGCACGCCCTCGTCCTCGGTGTTCGCCCGCTCCTCCTCGTGCCGGTAGATCGTGGCCGTGCTCGCGTTCATCCAGACCGGAGGAGGAGTCGCGGCCGCCGCGACCGCGCGGTGCAGCTCCGCGGTGGTCGCCACGCGCGAGCGGAGGATCTCGGCGCGGTTCGCCGCGGTGTACCGGCAGTCGACGCTCTTGCCGGCCAGGTTCACCAGGAGGCGCGCACCGTCGAGGACCCGGGTGATGCCGGCGGTGTCGCCCCAGCGCGCGTCCGGCCCGGAGCGGCCGATCCTCCGCACCGTCCAGCCGTCTGCCGTGAAGCGGCGGGTGAGGTCCGTCCCGAGGAATCCGCTCGCACCGGCGAGGACGACGACGGGGTCAGCGGTGCTGCTCATCGCCCCATCGTGCCGCACGGCGCCGGAGTCACGGGGAGGACTCGTCGCAGGCGCGCTGCCGGGACGCGGAGTGGGTGGAGGCGGGCCTCGATCAGCCGCCGAGCGACCCCGCACCGCGGAGGAGACGCGCCGCGGCGAGCGCCCCGGCCAGCCGCTCGGCGAACCCCGGCGGCACCTCGGCGGGCAGCGCGTCGACCGGCCACCAGGCCACGTCGTCGCTCTCGTCGCTGACGCTCACCGGAGCGTCAGGATCGGCGATCGCACCGTAGCCCACGTCCCAGTGGCGGGAGCAGCGGCCGAAGCCGTCGCCGAGCGCGTGCCGGTCGAGGTCGAGGGGCAGGACGCCGAGCGGCTGCAGCCGTGCCGCTCCGCTCTCCTCCTGCGCCTCGCGGAGGGCCGCGTCGGCCGTGGAGTCGTCACCGGGCTCGACATGACCGCCGAGCTGCACCCAGAACCGGCCCTTGCGGTGGAAGCAGAGCAGCACCTGCGCCAGATTCGGCGAGAGCACGAAGCAGCTCGCCGTGACGTGCTCGGGGCCGCCGTCGCGCTCGAGCGCCGACTCGCCGCGCTGCTCGAGGAACGCCAGGTACTCGTCCCGCAGGTCCGCGAGCGCGCCCGCGTCCCACTCCCGCAGCTCGCCCGCCAGCCGCGTCCCTCGCTCCCCCGTCACGCGAAGGACCCTACCTCCCCTCCGGGAGCTGCCCCTCCGGTGCGCTGCACGGCTTGCGTGGCGTACCGGAGCGGCGTCTCGCGGAGAGAGGAGGGACGGGAGCGTCAGACGGAGAGGCCGGAGAGGCCCTCGCGGTCGACGCGGCGGTGGAAGCGCATGCCGGCGAGACCGCCGAGCACGGCGCCGACCAGCGCGACGACCAGGGCGGCGAGCGCCGTCACGACCGCCGCGGCCGTGGCGTCGCCGGCGTCGAGCGGGATCGTCGGGAAGCCGCTCACCGCGGAGAGCGCCTGGCTGCCGCCGGTGATCGCCGAGACGATGCCCACGACGATCGCGACGACGACCGCCCAGGCCCACACTCCGACGCCCTGCTTCGCTCCGCTGAAGCGGGCCATGCGGCCTGCCACGTAGCCGCCGCAGTAGTAGGCGACGAGGAGGATGACCAGCAGTGCGATCGCGCCCGCCCAGCCGAACGCGGCGGGGTCGGCCGCGAGGTCGCCGGTGACGTCCTGGGTGCCGATGACGGCGGCCCCGATCGCGGTGACGAGGGCGGTCAGGAGGACGGCGAGTCCGGTGGCGGCGAGCCAGCCGAAGAAGGCGCAGCCGATCTTGAAGCCGCCGAAGCGGTCGCGCTCGCGCTGGTGGATGTCCTTGCGCGCAGCCGCACGGGCCTGCTTCGCCTCGGCGGAGTCGGGGTCGACGGGCCCGCGGTGCTCGGGAGCCGAGTGGGCCGAGTCGGATCGGTCCGTCGAAGCGGAGCGGTCCGTCGAGGCGGAACGGTCCGAGGAGGCGGAGCGGTCCGGAGTCGCGGAGCGGTCCGTCGAGGCGGAACGGTCCGAGGAGGCGGAGCGGTCCGGAGTCGCGGAGCGGTCCGTCGCCGCAGCCGCTCCCGTGTCCCCCGCCGAGTCGATGCGCGCCGTGCCGCCCGCCGCCGAGCCCTCTGCGCGTCGCGGCAGTCCGCCGTCAGCCGGATCCCTGTCTGTCGTGCTCATGTCGAACCTCCTGGCCGAGCGCCCCGAAGAAGGGCGACACGCTCAGTCAAGACCCAGGGAGCCCTCGGTGTCGCGGGCTTGACGACACGACGGAGCGGTCCGGGCGTCAACCCCCTGCGCCCCCTCCCTCCCACCCGCTTGCATGGAGGCACCGACCGACGACACGAGAGGGAGAGTCATGACTCCGGAATCCCCCGAGCAGACACCGCCCGGCACCGAGGCCGAGCTGACGCCGAAGGCCGACCACGGCGAGACCAGCTACCGCGGCACCGGCCGCCTCAGCGGCAAGGTCGCCCTCATCACGGGCGGCGACAGCGGCATCGGCAAGGCCGTCGCGATCGCGTTCGCGCGCGAGGGCGCCGACGTGGCGATCTCGTACCTCGACGAGCACGACGACGCCGAGGACACCGCGACGTGGGTCCGGGAGGCCGGCCGCGAGGCGCTGCTCCTCCCCGGCGACCTGCAGGACCCGGCGCACTGCCGCGCCGTCGTCACCGAGACCGTCGAGCGCTTCGGCCACCTCGAGGTGCTCGTCAGCAACGCCGCCTTCCAGATGAGCCGCGAGAGCGTCACCGACATCCCGGACGAGGAGTGGGACCGCACGATCGCGACGAACATCAGCGCCTACTTCCACCTCGTGAAGTCGGCGCTGCCCCACCTGAAGGAGGGCGCATCGATCATCGCGACGAGCTCGGTGCAGTCCGACCAGCCGTCGTACCAGCTGCTCCCCTACGCCGCCACGAAGTCGGCGATCCTCAGCCTCACCGCCTCGTTCGCGCAGGCGCTCGGCGAGAAGGGCATCCGCGCCAATTCCGTCGCGCCCGGCCCGATCTGGACGCCGCTCATCCCCTCGACCATGCCGGAGGAGGCCGTCGCCGAGTTCGGCGAGCAGGTCCCGCTGGGCCGCCCCGGGCAGCCGGCCGAGGTGGCCCCCGCCTACGTCCTCCTCGCCTCCGACGAGGCGAGCTACATCAGCGGGTCGACGATCGCCGTCACCGGCGGGAAGCCGATCCTCTGATCACGCTCCAGGGCACCGCTCACCCGCAGGATTCCGCGATAGGTTCCTGCGGGTGAGTGTCCACATCCGCAGCATCGAGACGGCGGTGCCGACCACGGTCCTGCGCCAGTCCGAGGTGCGCGACCTCTTCGCGTCCCAGCCCGCGATGACCCGGCTCGGGTCCCGCCTGATCGGCGCGGCCTTCGACGCGTCCGGGATCGACACCCGCAGCACGGTGGTCGACGAGCTCGACCGGGTCGAGCGCGAGGGTGCGAGCGTCTTCTACGACGCGGGGAGCGGCCTGGTGCTCGACCCGGGGACGGCCGCGCGCAACGCCGTCTACACCGAGCGCGCTCCCGAGCTCTTCACGGAGGCGGCCCGCCGCGCCCTCTCGTCCGCGTCGATGACCCCCGAGGACGTCACCCACGTGGTGACGGTCTCCTGCACCGGCTTCTACGCCCCGGGGCCCGACTACCAGCTGGTCCGCCGCCTCGGCCTCGCGCCCTCGACGCAGCGCTTCCACCTCGGCTTCATGGGCTGCTACGGCGCCTTCCCCGGTCTGCGCGCCGCCCGCCAGTTCTGCGAGGCCGACCCGGAGGCGGTCGTCCTCGTCGTCGCGGTCGAGCTGTGCACCATCCACCTCACGAGCTCCAACGACCCGGAGCAGATCGTCGCGACCTCCGTCTTCGCCGACGGCGGTGCGGCGGCCGTCGTCACCGCCCGCGAGGCCGCGCCCGGCACCCCGGTGCTCGAGCTCGACGCGCTCGCCACGACGCTCACCGACGAGGGCGAGACCGAGATGGCGTGGACGATCGGCGACCACGGCTTCTCGATGCGGCTGAGCACCTACGTGCCCTCGATCATCGGAGCGAACATCGAGGCGGCCGTCGCCCCGCTGCTGGCCGGCGCCGAGGTCGAGCGGAGCGACGTGCAGCGCTGGGCGATCCACCCCGGCGGCCGCAGCATCCTCGACAAGGTGCAGGCCTCGCTCGCCCTCAGCGACGAGCAGCTGGCCCCGTCGCGCGAGGTGCTGCGGACCAACGGCAACATGTCGAGCGCGACCGTCCTCTTCATCCTGCGGCGCCTGCTGCACGGCGAGGCGGCCGACGGCGAGCGGATCGGCGCGATGGCGTTCGGGCCCGGACTCACCGTCGAGCTCGCGCTGCTCACCAAGCGGGGCGGGGAGTGACTCCGCGCGCCCCTCTCGCGCCGGATCTGCGCCACCGCGAGGTCTCCGAGCAGGAGCTGATGGACGACCCGGACTGCGACCGGACCCTGCTCGATGCCACCTACGCCCGCTTCGGCACCGTGAACCGGCTGGTCTCGGGGTGGCGCGGCCTCTACCGCTCGCGCCTGCGTCCGCTGCTGCGGCCCGACGAGCCGTTCCGCCTGCTCGACATCGGATCGGGAGGCGGCGACGTCGCCCGGTCCCTCGCCGGCTGGGCCCACGAGGACGGCCTCCGCCTGGCGATCACCGCCGTCGATCCGGACGAGCGCGCCTCCGCGTTCGCCACGTCCACGCCCGCGCCGCCCGGAGTCGAGTTCCGCCGCGCGAGCAGCGCCGACCTGGTCGCCGAGGGCGAGCACTTCGACCTGGTGACCTCCAACCACGTGCTGCACCACCTGTCGCCGGAGTCGCTCGCCGACCTGCTCGCCGACAGTGAGCGCCTGGCCCCGCGCGCCCTCCACAACGACATCGAGCGCTCGCGGCTGGCCTACACGGCCTACCTGCTGGCCACACGACCGATCGCGGCCGGCTCGTTCCTCCACTACGACGGGTCGCTGTCGGTGCGGCGCAGCTTCACCGCCGCCGAGCTGCGCGCGGTGGCGCCCGAGGGGTGGGGGGTCGAGCGCGCGGCGCCCTACCGGCTGCTGCTCGCGCGGGGCGAGGTGTGAGGACGCGGCGGCGGGCGAGCGCTTCCGGTCCGCTCTGGCTGCGCGCCGCCGCTGTCAGCTACTCCGCCAACTGCGCCCTCGGCACCGCCGTCGCCACCGGCGCTCTCCGCACGGGCCGCTGGCACTGGATCCACCACGCGCTCTACATCTGCACGTCGACGCTCACCGCTCTGGCCTGGGCGACGCTGCGACGGTCGGACACCCGCGCCGCGTCCGCGCTGGCTCCCGCCGCCGTCCCGCTGGCGGTGATCCCCTTCGCGGGGACGCACGGACGTCGGCACCCGGCGATCGCGCTGGCGGCGGCTCCGTTCGTGCTCGCCGCTCTCGGGCGGACGCGGCGGCCGGCGCGGCGCCGAGGAGTGCTCCAGCGTCTCAGGGCCGGGTCAGCCCTGCGCTGACGCGCCCCGGCTTCTAGCGCGGGGGCTCGACGTCGCGGTCGGGGTCGGAGCGGTACGAGCGCAGCGCCTGCCAGCCGGCGATCGCGAGGATCAGTGCGCCGCAGAGCATCGTCAGCAGGTTCGGCACCGAGAAGCCGCTGCCCACGACCGAGTTGATGCCCGCGCCGAGCACGAACACACCTCCGAGAAGGTAGAAGATGACCCTCGTCTTCACCGTTCCACCGCTTCCCTCGAGCCTGCACAGGACCCTCGATGCTACCGCGCGCGCCCCTGGCCGCCGCCGCTCCCCCCTCTGCGCGATCGATCGGGGCAGGATCGAGGCATGGAGTTCCTCGATGTCGTCCGGCGCCGGAAGACCACCAACGGCGCGTTCCTGCCCGACCCCGTATCCGAGGAGCACCAGCGGCTCCTGATGGAGGTGGCCGGCCGGGCGCCCTCGCAGCTCAACAGCCAGCCGTGGCGGTTCGTGCTCGTCGAGGAGCGCGAGACGATCGACCGGATCGCCGCGATCAGCGGCGAGAGCATGACCACCGCGATGTCGAACGGCACGTTCTTCGAGCGGTACAAGCCCTACTTCCGCTTCAGCAGCGAGGAGATGGAGCAGCGGCGCGACGGGATGCTGTTCGACAAGCTGCCGGCTCCGCTCCGCCCCTTCACGAAGCAGGTCTTCACGAAGCGCGGGCAGTTCCTGATGAACTCCCTCCGCGTCCCGCAGACGCTCGGCGAGGAGAACCGCCGGCTCGTCGCGGGATCGCCGCTGCTGCTCGGGGTGATGCTCGACCGCTCCGAGTACCGGCCGGGCGAGCTCTCCTCCTTCTACTCGGTGTTCAGCATGGGCGCCGCGATGGAGAACGTCTGGCTGAGCACGGTCGAGCTGGGGATGGGGATCCAGTTCGTGTCGTTCCCGATGGAGGTGCCGGGAGCGTGGGCGCGGATCGAGTCGCTGCTCGCCGTGCCCGACGAGCTGGAGCTGATGGCGGTGTACCGGCTCGGCTACCTGCCTCCGGAGCAGCGGCGGCCGGCGATCGACTGGTCCTCGCACCAGCGGAAGCTTCCGTCGCACTACGTCTTCCGCGGCACCTGCGCGACTCCGCAGGAGGGGTGGGACGCGCCGGCCGGGCCGTGACGGGATCCTGAGCGGCGCGGCCGGCAGCCGGAGGTGCCCGCGCTCGCTCCCGGGCCGGCCCCGGCCGACGGGAGATCCGCGACGGAGCATCGACTCTCGCTACATGCGTCGGCTAACGTGGCGCCCAGCACGCCCGGCAGTGCTACGTCCCGTCCGCGGGACTGTCAATGGGGGTCCGGCGTGTCTCCCGCCCGATTCCCCGCACCGGGGTCCGAGCGGATACCGTCCCCCGAGGAGCCGTCCGCCAGGGCCGGCCCGATGAACGAAGGGGGCCCGTGGCCACGCTCATCTACGGACCGCAGAACCTCGAGATCGAATTCGAGGAGCGCGTCCTCGCGCACCTGAAGGTCGCCGTCCTCTCGAAGCTGCGCCGCAACGAAGCCTTCTCGCTCTCGTGGATGGAGGACGCCTCCACCGGACACGGCCGGAGCTCCGTCTGGCTGCACCCGTCGGTGCCGCTGCACTTCCGCTTCACCGAGGCGCACCAGCCCAAGCTCAACCGCGCGTGGATCGAGCAGATGCTCAGCGTCGCCAGCATGCACGGCGAGCTCTCGGTCCTGCCGGAGCCCGAGGAGCAGCGCCAGGGCTCCTGAGCTCCGCCGCTCCTGGGCCCCGCTGCCCCCTGATCGCACGGCCGTCAACCCCGTCCCCTCTGCGGGGGACGCGAAGTACCGTCGAGAAGACGTCCCCGGAACCATCGGCGGACGTCGACGGACGGAGACGACCATGACGGACACCGCGCGAGCGACCGGCCTGCCCACCCTCACCCCGGTGCGGACGCTCCGCAAGGAGCAGCCGATCGAGCCGCGCCGCGTGCCGGACTCCGTCTCCGTCGGCTCCCAGCCGGTCATCGGCTGCCGGATCGACGTGAGCGGCCGCTCCTTCGTCGTCGAGCTCGACATGGCCGGCATCTTCCTGCGCCAGGTGCGCCGGAGCCTGCGCGAGGGTGAGGGCGGCCTCGTGCTGCTGCGCCACGTCGACGGGATCGAGATGATCCCGTTCTCGCGCGCGACGCCGTTCGACGTCTCGGACATCGTCTGCCCCGAGGGCGTCGAGCCCGCGGACGCCCGCTCGGCCCTGGGGCTCCGCGACCGCTGAGCCGCGACGGGCGGCGTGCTCCGCCCCGCGCCCGCCGCTGAGCGGGATCAGGCGGGGAGCGACGCCTCGATCAGGTCGACGATCCGCGGGTCGTCGGGCTCGACCGTTGGGCGGAACCGGTGGACCGTGCCGTCGGCCGTGATCAGGAACTTCTCGAAGTTCCACTTCACCCGGCCGGCCTTGCCGTTCTCGTCCTCCGCCTTGGTGAGCTCCGCGTAGAGCGGGTGCGCCGAGCGGCCGTTGACGCGGACCTTCTCGAACATCGGGAAGGTGACCCCCCAGGTCGTCGAGCAGTACGCCTTGATCTTGTCCTCGTCGCTCAGCTCCTGGAGGAACTGGTTGCTCGGGAAGCCGAGGACCGTGAATCCGCGCTCCCCGTAGCTCTTCTGCAGGGCCTCGAGCTTCTCGTACTGCGGGGCGAGGCCGCAGCGGGAGGCGACGTTGACGATCAGCCGCACGGGCGGGTAGTCGGCGAGGGTCGACGTGGTGCCGTCGATCGTGGTGAGGGGGATGTCGGCGATCGTGTCGGGCACGGAGGGCTCCTTCGGACGTGGTGCGTCGACGCTACTCCCCGCCGCCGAGGGAACCCCGAGTCGTGGAGGCGGCTCGCTCCGGGTTCCCGCGACGGTCCGGGGTTCCCTCGGCGCGCGCCTGCCTCCACCATGGGGGGATGGCCGCCTCGCAGCAGATCGTCTCGGTCGGCGGGCGGAGGCTGCGGCTGACGAACCTCGACAAGGTCGTCTACCCGGAGACGGGCTTCACCAAGGCCGACGTGCTCTCCTACTACGCCTCCGTCGCCTCCGCGATGCTGCCCCATCTCGCGCGCCGCCCGGTCACCCGGAAGCGCTGGGTCGACGGAGTGGGCACCGCCGAGCATCCGGGCGAGGTCTTCTTCGAGAAGAACCTCCCCTCCTCCGCCCCCTACTGGCTGAGCCGGACCCGGCTCGCGCACTCGTCGCGCGACGTCGAGTACCCGCTGGTCGACGACGTCGCCGGGCTCACCTGGCTGGCGCAGCAGGCGGCGCTCGAGCTGCACGTCCCGCAGTGGCGGGTGGGCTCCGACGGCGAGCGCCGTCCGCCCGACCGCCTCGTGCTCGACCTCGACCCGGGCGAGGGGGCGGGCCTCGCCGAGTGCGCCGAGGTCGCGTTCCTCGCCCGCGACCTGCTGGAGGGGATGGGGCTGTCTCCGCTGCCGGTGACCAGCGGGAGCAAGGGGATCCACCTCTACTGCCCGCTGGACGCCTCCGCCTCCAGCGACCAGATCTCGGCGGTCGCGCACGAGCTGGCGCGCGCTCTCGAGTCGGACCACCGCGACCTCGTCGTCTCGGACATGAAGAAGACCCTGCGCGAGGGCAAGGTCCTCGTCGACTGGAGCCAGAACAGCGCGGCGAAGACGACTATCGCCCCCTACTCCCTCCGGGGGCGCCTCCGGCCGGCCGCCGCCGCGCCCCGCACGTGGGAGGAGCTGGGTGCCGAGGACCTGCGCCACCTGTCGCCCGACGAGGTGGTGGAGCGGCTGCGGAGCGACGGCGACCTCCTCCGCCCGCTGCTCGCCGCCCGGGGTGCCGGGCTCGAGCCGACCCCGGAGAGGATGGCGGGCTTCGCCGCGACGGACGCCTCCTCCGACCGCTTGGCGACCTACCGCAGCATGCGCGACGCGTCGAGGACGCCGGAGCCGGTGCCCGAGGCGGGGTCCGCGGGGTCCTCCTCGGGCGACTCCTTCGTCATCCAGGAGCACCACGCGCGGCGCCTGCACTACGACTTCCGGCTCGAGCACGACGGCGTCCTGGTCAGCTGGGCGGTGCCGAAGGGCCCGCCGCTGGAGGGCGACCCCAACCGGCTCGCGGTGCAGACCGAGGACCACCCCCTCGAGTACGCGACCTTCGAGGGCACGATCCCGGCCGGCGAGTACGGCGGCGGCGAGGTGCGCATCTGGGACGAGGGCACCTACGCGCTCGAGAAGTGGCGCGAGGGGAAGGAGGTGATCGCGGTGCTGACCGGCCGCCCCGACGGCGGGCTCGGCGGCCAGCCCCGTCGCTACGCCCTGCTGCACACGGGCTCGAGGGAGGGCGCCGAGAAGAACTGGCTCCTGCACCTGATGGCGCCGGGTCCCGCTCACGGGCACGGGACGCAGCGACGGGGCCGGGCGGCCGCGTCCGCCGCGTCGCCCGCTCCCCGCCCCGCACCCTCCGCAGACCGCCCGGCCGAGGACTCCGCTCCGCGCCGCCACCGCCCCATGCTCGCCACGGCCGGACGCCGCGGCGACGTGGACCCGGGGGCCGCGATCGAGATGAAGTGGGACGGCTACCGCGCTCTCGTGCGGGTGCAGGGCGGCACCGCGACCCTCACGAGCCGCAACGGCAACGACCTGACCGCGGCGTTCCCCGACCTGCTCGCCCCGCTCGCCGAGGCCGCCGCCGACGCCGTGCTCGACGGCGAGATCGTCGCCCTCGACGCTCGCGGGCGCCCCGACTTCGGCGCCCTGCAGACCCGCGGCGGGCTGACGAAGCCGCGCGAGATCGAGGCGGCCGCCCGGTCCACTCCGGTGCACCTGATGGTCTTCGACCTGCTCGAGCGCGCAGGAGAGGACCTGACCGGGAGCGACTACGACACCCGTCGCTCGGCACTGGTCGAGCTGGTCGCCGAGAACGAGCGCGTGCACGTCCCGTCCGTGTTCGACGGCGACCTGGAGGAGGCGATGGCCACCAGCCGCACCCTCGGCCTCGAGGGCGTGGTCGCCAAGCGCCGCGACTCGCGCTACCAGGAGGGCAGCCGCTCGCGCGACTGGATCAAGCTCACCCACCACCGGCTGCAGGAGGTCGTGATCGTGGGCTGGCGCGAGGGCGAGGGCGGCCTCCAGGGGTCGGTCGGGGCGCTGCTGACCGCGATCCCCGGCGAGGACGGGCTCGCGTACTCGGGCCGTGTGGGCACCGGCTTCAGTGACCGCGAGCGCCGCGGACTGGTCGACCGCCTGGCCGAGCACGCCACCGAGGAGCCCGCCGTCTCCGTCCCTCCGCTCGAGTCGCGCGGCGTGCACTGGGTGTCGCCCGTCCTGGTCGGCGAGGTCCGCTACCGCGAGCGCACCGCCTCCGGCACCCTCCGCCAGCCGGTCTGGCGCGGCTGGCGCGCCGACAAGGCCGCCGAGGACGTCCGCGTGGAGGAGCCGGGCAGCTGACCCTCCGGTCTTCCGACGGAGAGGCCCGGGAACGCGGCTCGCGCCGCCGATCCGCTGCGCCCCCGGCACCTCAGTCCAGGCGCACCCCGCGCAGCAGGAGGAGGGTCGCGCCGACCGCGGCACCGGTGCCGATGAGGACACCGCCCGCTCCGGCCGCCGCCGCGAGGACGCCGAGCAGGCTGGGCAGGGCGATCAGCCCGAGGCGGTTCCCGGCCAGGCGCAGCGCGAGGGCGCGGCCGTGGCGGTCGGCGGGGGTGCGCTCGATCAGCCAGGACATCGTGATGGGCTGGCCGATCCCGAGGCCCAGGCCGAGGGCGGCGACCGCGACGAAGAGGAGCACGGTCGGCGCGGGCAGGGCGACCAGCACCAGGCAGAGCGCCGAGATCAGGATGCCGCCCACCATCACCCGGGTGCGCCCGAGCCGGGCGGTGGCCGCGCCGAGGAGGAGCCGCGAGGCCATCGACGCGAGCGCGCGCACGGTGAGCAGGGCTCCGACGACGCCGGCCGGGAGCCCGCGCTCGGCGCCGAGGGCGGGGAGGTAGACGACGGTCAGGTCGACGGCGGCGACGACGGTCGCGCTGGTCAGCAGGGCGCGCGCGAGGCCCGGCACCCGGAGGAGACCGAGCGTCGAGCCCGGAGCCGCCGCCCCTTCCGCCGCGGGTCCGCGCGGGGACGGGCTGCGGATCCCCGCCGTCGAGACGAGCAGCAGCACCGCGAGGATCCCGCCCACGAGGAACAGCGGCGCCGGGTCGGGCCGCACCGAGCCGCCCGCGAGCACCGGGATGAATGCGGGCCCGATCGCCTGCCCGAGCGACGCGGCGAACGTGTAGTAGCCGAAGCGGCTGTCGAGCCGCGTCCCTCCGGTGCCGCCCGCGACGACGGTCTGCTGCCCGACCACGCAGCCCAGGTGCCCCGCGCCGAGCAGGGCGATGCCGAGGAGCAGCCCCGCGACGCTCCCGCCCGCCAGGAGCAGCACCGCGGCCGCTCCCACCGCGACGAGCGAGCCGACGGCCATCACGGCCCGGGCGCCGACCCGGTCGACCAGCCCGCCCACCGGCAGCGCGATCAGCAGCGGCACCAGCGCGAACGAGGCGCCGAGCGCCCCGAGCGCCCAGGCCGGCACGTCGAGCCGGATCGCCTGGTAGACGGCGGCCGGCCGGAGCAGGAACGCGACGGCCTGGATGAGCACGGCGTGCGCGAGCAGGGACGGAGTCGCCAGGCGGTTCCGCACGCGCGCTCCTCCCCGCGGCGCTCGGCCGAGCACCCGCTCCCCCATCCTCCTCCCGGTGCCGCCGCCGAGTCGCCCGGGAAGGATCGTCCTGCCCCTCGAGAACGGGCCTTCTCGTGCGACTCAGCCCTGCGGCGGCGGCGAGGGGAGCGCGTGCGCGGGCAGGGTGCCGAGGCGGTGCCGGCCGCGGAGGAGGAACCAGGCCAGGCCGATCCCGACGACCGCGGCGACCACGACGACCGCGCTCCAGCGCAGCTCCTCCCCGTAGACCTCGACGCGCGGCCACGCGAGGTCGACCGTCATCGCCGCGCCCCAGAGCACCGCGACGACGTTCACCGGCAGGCCCGCGCGGCCGAGCGAGAAGCGCCCGGGCGCGGCTGCGGGCCACCGGCCGCGGAGCCGGGCGATCAGCAGCGGCACCGTCACCAGCAGGTAGGCGAGGTAGATCAGGATGACCGCCACGCTCGTCACGGCCGTGAAGATCGCCGGCGTGCCGATGTTCACGACCAGGATCAGCACCGCGAGCACCCCCACGACCAGCGCCGGCGCCACCGGGGTCCCCCGCCGCGGGTCGACGCGGGCGAGCACGCGGCTGCCGGGCAGGGCGTTGTCGCGGGCCATCGCGAAGATCAGTCGGATGGCCGCCGTGTGCACCGCCAGCGCGCACACCGTGATCGCGACGACCACGCAGAGCAGGAGGACCGATCCGAGGGGGCCGCCGAGCACCTGCAGCACGATCCGCTGCAGCCCGCCCGACGCCTGCCCGAGCGCCGGGTCGGCGAGGTCGGGCGCCGAGAGGATCCCCAGCAGCAGGATGAGGCCGCCGAGGACGAAGGAGGCGGTCACCGCCCGCAGGATCGCCGTCGGCGCGGTCCGGCGCGGATCGACCGTCTCCTCGCCGAGCGAACCCGCGGTGTCGAACCCGTACATCACGTACGCCGACGCGATCGCGGCGATGAGGAACGCGCCGGCGTACCCGCCCGGCGTGCTCCCGCCGTAGCCGCTGGTGTCGAGCAGCACGGTCGGCGGATGCACCACGTTCACCGCGAGCACCGCCACCAGCAGCACCGCCGCGACGAGCTCGATCAGCACGCCGACGCTGTTGATCCGGGCCATCAGCCGCACGCCGCGCGCGTTGACCGCGGTGGTGAACGCGATCAGCAGCGCTCCCCAGACCACCGCGCTCACCCCCGCGGAGCCGCCGAGCTGGAACCCGCTCCAGATCTGCGGGAGCGTCGCCTGGTACGCCAGCACGACGGCCGCGAGCGTGACCACGGACGCGGTGGCCATCAGCCAGCCCGCCATCCAGCTCACCGTCGGCCCGGCGAGGCGCTTGCTCCAGTTGTAGACGGAGCCGGCGACCGGGTAGCGGGCGGCGAGCTCGGCGAAGCACAGCGCGACCATGAGCTGCCCGGTGAACACGATCGGCCAGGACCACCAGTAGGCGGGACCGCCGAGCGCGAAGCCGAAGGAGAAGAGCTGGAACGTGCCGGTCAGGATCGAGATGTAGCTCACGCCCGCGGCGAAGCTGCCGAAGCGGCCGATGCCGCGGGTGAGCGAAGGGCGGTACCCGAACTCGGCGGTCCCGTCGTCGACGTCCTCGGCGGTGCTCATCGGGCTCCCCCTCGCGGGCACGCTCGTCGCACCGAGGTCAGGATGCCAGCCGCCGCCCGGCCGCACGACTCCCCCGTCCCGGGCGTCCGTCAGCGGGTGCTCAGCGCTCGCCCCGCTCCCGGTGCACAGGACTCGGGCGGCCCCCGCGGACGGGAGCGGCGTCAGCCGTGCGCCGCGAGCCGGGTGCGCTGGGGCACCAGGAGCTCGAGCAGCTCCTCGACCCCGTCGACCCGCTGCGGCTCGACCGGGTGCCCGGGTCCGCACGGCTTGTAGGCGGGCGGATCCACGTTCAGGACGTGCCCGACGGGCCGCCCCTTCTCCCAGACCGTGAGGAGGAAGGCGCCGTCCCGCTCGTCGGGGGCGCCGATCTCGAAGACCCGGCCGCGCACGATGGCGCACTGCGGCTCCTTGCGCGCGAGGCGCACCCAGAAGGGATGGTCTCCGGTCATCGTGCCCGTCCTCCCCGGCCGACCCGCGGCCGTGCCCGTAGCGGTCGACCGGTGATCGTGTCGTCGGCGACCCGCAGGGCCACGGTACGTCCGCCTCCCCTCAGCCGATCAGGGGGTTCACTGCGGAGCCTCGCAGTGGTAGCGGACGCCGGTCGCGCCCGGACGCGCACGACGGGGAACCACTCACTGCTCGTAGGAGTCCTCGTAGTCGGCACCACTGGTCAGCTCGCCGTCGCCGGGTTGCACGGGATGCTCGCCGGTGAGCGCGTCGATCCGCGCGCGCAGCCGTGCCACCTCCGCCGCGTTGTCCGGTTCGGGCAGGTCGCTCGGCGTGGTCTCGACGATGAGGGCGGCCGCGGCGTTCACGAGGAAGGTGGCGTCGACCGTCCCGCCGTCGGCGCCGATCCCCGTGTACTCGACGGTGTCGGCCGCGCCCTTCGAGGCGAGGGCGACGGCGTATTCGACGAGTGCGTCGGCCGCCTCGTCCCCCACCAGGATCGTCTTGTCGGCGAAGAGGATGTGCTTCATGCCGCCCATGCTCGGCAACGCCGGCTGCGTGGAGGGAGGAGGTTGACAGAGGACCGCCGCTGACGGAAGACCTGGACAGATCGAGCAGAGAATGGCAGACCCGGGTTGTCGGATCCGTCCGGTCTGCGGAAGGGTGGAGGCAACGGCGGGCGTCTGCCTGCCGGAGATCAGGGGCTGGAGACGCCGATGGGGAAGCTGCACTACGACGGGACCGTCGAGATCGACTTCGAGGACCGCGTGCTCGCGCACCTGCAGATCGTCATCACCGCGAAGCTGCGCCGCAACGAGTCGTTCCTGCTCAGCTGGCGCGACGACCACAGCATGGGCGACGGCCGCAGCGCGATCTGGATCCAC
The DNA here is from genome assembly GCF_002932195.1 of Rathayibacter sp. AY1C4. Taxonomy (NCBI): domain Bacteria; kingdom Bacillati; phylum Actinomycetota; class Actinomycetes; order Micrococcales; family Microbacteriaceae; genus Rathayibacter; species Rathayibacter sp. AY1C4. Next base: position 62,241 of record NZ_PSWE01000017.1, read on the forward strand.
CCCTCCCACGCGCTCCGCTACAAGTACTTCGGCGGCCGGATGCCCCGCATCAACCCCGCCTGGATCTCCGCGCTCACCGACCTCGCGAACTCCGCGGGCGGGCTGTACGTGATCTCGGAGCCCGCCGAACCGGTGCGTCCTCCGGCGAAGGGCGACCAGCTGTGAAGCGCATCGACCTGATCTACAACGGCACCGCCTACACGGTCAACAACAGGAGCCTCGAGGAGTTCCGCGCCGAGGTCGAGGCCGCCCTCGCCTCCCCGACCCCGCAGTGGCTGACCGTCAACTACGGCGAGGGACGCGCGAACCCGGCGCTCCTCCTCATCACGCCGTACACCCCGCTGTCGATCATCACGAACGACTTCGACGAGCTCAACGCAGAGCACGAGTAGCGGCGGACCTCGGGGAGGTCAACCACGTCGTCCGGTCGATCCGCGCCCCGTACCGTCGGGCAGGACCTCGTCGACGTCGTGCGCGGACCCCGCACGGCGACACCCGATCGACACCGCCCGCGCCCCGGCGCGCAGAACAACGGCCGCGGACACCCGGCCAGGAGCCGTGATGACAGATCCCGCCTTCGCCGTTCTCGACGACCTCATCGCCGCCCTCGAGCGTCCCGGCTCGATCGACCCCGGCCTGAGCCGCTCCGTCGCCGTGCAGGCCGCCGTCCTCCGGCTCCCGTCGCCCCGCACCATGCACCGTCCGCGCCCGACGAGCCGCTTCACGGGCCGTCGCCTCGTGCGCCCGGGCAGCGCAGCCAGGCGGGCTCCCGCGCGTCACCGCGTCGTGGTCCCCGCCGGTCCGGCGGAGCGTCGCTCCGAGCGGAGCCGACGGCTAAAATGGGCGCGGTGACCGACTCCGACGCTCTCTGCGACCCGTATCTGCGCGGGTATCCGATCGACGGCGTCGCGATCTCCACGCTCGGCAGCCCCTTCGGCGGCGAGACCGTCGCCGCGAGCGACAGCACCGCGAGCCGGCTGGACGAGGTCCAGATCGACCTCGGCGAGGGCCCGTGCTGGGAGGCGATCCGCGCTGCCGGCCCCGTCTCGGTGCCGGACACCGGCGCGGAGGAGCGCTGGCCGCTCTTCACCGAGGCGATCGGCCCCACGGCGGTGCGCGCGGTCTTCGCCTTCCCGCTCTCGATCGCGGGGCTCTCGATCGGCGCGGTCGACCTCTACTCCCGCCGCCCCACGTCGCTCAGCGACTCCCTCCTCGGCCGGATCAGCGCCTCGACCACCGCGACGGCGCTGCTGGTGCTGGCCGCGGTGCTGCGCGACAACGAGGTCGAGGAGAGCACGAATCCGCGCTCGCGACGCGTGGTGCACCAGGCGACCGGCATGATCATCGCGCGCTACGGCAGCACCGCCGAGGAGGCGCAGCTGCTGCTGCGCGCCCACGCCTTCGCCCAGCAGCGCTCCGTCGTCGATGTCGCCTCCGGCATCGTGGCCCGGCACGACGGGTTCCCCGACCGCCCTCTCACCGCCCAGGACGACACATGGTGACGAACTCCCGCGAGCGCAGCGTCATCCAGACGTTCGTCGCCCTCTCCGACACACTGGTCGACGACTACGACGTCGTCGACTTCACCCAGACCCTCGTGGAGAGCAGCGCGACCCTCTTCGACGCCGTCTCGGCGGGGCTCGTCCTCGCCGACTCCACCGGCTCCCTCGAGGTGCTCGCCTCCACGGACGAGGACACCCGGCTGATCGAGCTGCTCCAGCTCGACAGCGGGTCGGGCCCGTGCATCCAGTGCTTCGAGACCGGGCGGCCGGTGATCGTCGAGGACGCCCGCGCCGTGGGCGAGGAGTGGGCGGAGTTCCGGACGCTGGCGGTCGAGCTCGACGTGCTCTCGGCGCACTGCGTGCCGATGCGCTCGGCGGGGACGACGATCGGCTCCCTCAACCTCTTCCAGGCCCGGCCGGGGCGGCTCGATCCGGACGACATCGCGGTCGTGCAGGCGTTCGCCGACGTCGCGACGATCGGGATCCTGCACCAGCGCGCGCTCCAGCAGAGCACGGTCACCCAGGAGCAGCTGCAGCACGCCCTCGACAGCCGGGTGCTGATCGAGCAGGCGAAGGGGATCCTCGCCTACGCCCACCGCACCACGGTCGAGCAGGCCTTCGAGGTGCTGCGGGTCCGCGCGCGAGCGACGTCGACTCCGATCACGACGCTCGCCCAGGAGATCATCCGCGGCTACCGGCGCTGACGCTCCGCGCCAGCGGAGCAGGAGCGGGGCGGATCCGCGCCGGCAGCGCCGCGGCTCAGAGCTCAGTACTCGTTCTCGAGCTCCCACGTCGCGCGGGGGTCGACGTCCGAGGCGGGCACCGGTCCGCCCGCACTGTCGAGCGCGTCGAGGCGCTCGAGGATCTCGGTGCTCGACTCCGCCGCTGCGCCATCGCTGCCCGCGACGACCAGGGGGACGCCGAGCCCGACGGTGAGCGTCACGATGGAGGAGGGGGCCGAGTCGTCGGCGACGCTGACCGTGCTCATCCGGTGCCGCTGCGCGAGCGCGAGCGAGTACCGGACGACGGCGTCGGCGGTCGCGTCGTCGAGGGAGAGGGAGCCACCGGTGTGGAAGAGCGTCGTCATGGTCAAGTCCTCGCAGGGCAGGCGGATGGGCATGGTTCCGTCACCGGGGGCCAGGATGCGGTGCGCTCACGCTACGCCCTGGGCGCTCGGGGGTGCAGGTCTTGCGCCGAAGCGCTCCCCTGTCGCATGGTTCGCTCTCGCCGCCGGAGCAATTCCCCCATGGCTCTGAGGCGGCTCACATGTTAACGTGAACACACGCGTCGGTCCCCTCGGCTCGACGCATCCCTCCCCTGAAGGAAAGGTCTCGACGATGAGACGACGCTCCCCGGAGCCCCCTGCCGCCGCGCCTCGGCGCCGCGTGCGATCCCTCTTCCTCTCCGCTCTCGCCTGCACGAGCGTCGCCCTCACCGGCGCTCTCGTCCCCGTCTCGGCGCAGGCCGTCGACGTCCCGGCGCCCACCGCGCACTACGACATGTCGCACGCCGGCTCGGCCCTGCTCGACATCTCGGGCAACGGACGCAACGCCACCCTGACCGGCCTCACCGACGCGTCCTTCGCGAACGCCGGCGGCGACCAGGTCGCCCGGTTCAAGAACGACGGCTACGCGAGCCTCCCCCAGGGCCTGGTCACCGGAGCCGACAACGCCTTCGCCGTCGAGTACACGGTGAAGACGCAGACCACCGCCAACCAGTTCGGCTGGGTCATCGGCGACGGCGTCGGCCCGTGGAACACCACGCAGCTCGGCAACCACGTCTTCGTGAACCCGCGCAACCCCGACGGCTCGCCCAGCGGACAGGTCCTCGCGGGCATCCGCGTCAAGGAGCCCACCAACAACGGCGAGACCCGCATGCCGTTCGGCGGCACGCTGAACCCCGGGTTCACGACCCTCACGCTCGTCGGCACCGGCACGGGGTCGAGCACCGTGCTGACCCTCTACCGCGACGGCACGCAGATCTCGACGGCGAACACCACGAAGTCGATGGCGAGCATCGTGCCGACCGGGTCCACTCTCGGCTACCTCGGCCGCTCGCTCTACTCCGGCGACGCGCTCGTGACCGCCGACGTCACCGACGTGAAGTTCTGGGACACCTCCCTCACCGCCGAGCAGGTCGCCTCGAGCATGCCGACCGCCACGGCGAAGGCGTCCGCGACCTCCGCCCTGCTGCGCTCGGACATCCAGCCCGTCCTGCTGGCCGGCAACCCGTCGCTGACCCAGGTCTCCTCGAACCTGACGCTACCCGCCTCCAGCAGCGGCGTCCCGCTCACCTGGACCTCCTCGAACAGCGCGGTCGTCTCGGCCACCGGCGTCGTCTCGCGCTCGATCGCGCAGAACACCCCGGTCACCCTGACGGCGACCACCGCCCAGGGCGCGACGATCGCCTTCGAGGTGGTCGTGCTCGCCCCGAGCATCAACGACGACCTCGACGCGCTGAAGCTCGCCACGCGCACCACCGAGAACCTCCCCCTCGCAGTGAAGGGCGCCCGTAACGGCACCGACATCACCTGGACCTCCTCGGACCCGGCCCTCGTCACTCCGACGAACACCTCCTACGCGGCTCCGGCGGTCGGCGCGGCCGACCCCTACCGCGGCGGCGGCGTCGTCACCCGGCCGGCCTACGGCTCCGGAGACAGGACCGTCACCCTCACCGCGACGGCCACCCTCAACGGCGTCGCCGAGACGCGCGCCTTCACGCTGACGGTCGCCGAGCTCGGCCGCACCGCTCCCGACGCGGGCTACGCCTCGGCGTACTTCAAGTCGGACGGCGACGAGAAGATCTACCAGGCCGCGACCTCGGGTAACGACTTCTTCACCTTCTCGCCGGTCAACGGCGGGAAGGCGGTCATCACCTCGACGACCGACACGAAGGGCCTGCGCGACCCGTTCATCCTCCGCTCGCACAACGGCGACAAGTACTACATGGTCGCCACCGACCTCTGCATCTCCTGCGGCACCGGCTGGGGCGACGCCCAGTCCAAGGGCAGCCTGAAGATCGAGGTCTGGGAGTCGACCGACCTGGTGCAGTGGACCCGCACCAACGGCGCCGACACCGGCATCACGGTGAACCAGCCGGCCGCCGGAATGACCTGGGCGCCCGAGGCGTACTGGGACGACGCCCTGCAGTCCTACGTCGTGTTCTTCTCCTCGCGCCTCTACTCCGACGCGACGAAGACCAACAACGACAAGCTCTACTCCCGCGTCTTCTCCGTGATCACCCGCGACTTCCGCACCTTCACCGCTCCTCCCGCCACCTGGCAGGACACCGGCTACGCGCGGATCGACTCGACGATCACGAAGATCGGCGACTACTACTACCGCTTCACCAAGAACGAGGAGGGCGGCGCCGCCGGCACCCTCGAGGCCGGAAAGGACATCTTCCTCGAGAAGTCGAAGGTCCTGACCGCCGGGACGACCTCCTCGAACTGGAGTGCCGACCCGAACACCACCTGGCAGCTCACCGACACCCGGATGACCTCGCTCGAGACCGGCCAGGCCGGTGAGGGACCCGAGATCATCAAGCTGAACGCGGGCGACCCGAACGACACCACCGGCGCGGGCGACGGCTACGCGTTCCTCGTCGACAACTACGGCGACGGCGGCTACAAGGCCTTCATCACCTCCGGAGCGGCCATCGCCGGCAGCTCGCAGACGAACCGCCTCTCGCAGTCGGCCGACTGGAACGTCTCGCCCAAGAGCCGCGCCGGCCTCCCGGCCAGCCCGCGGCACGGCGCGTTCGTGAGCGTCCCGCAGACGGTCCTCACCGCCATGAAGAACTGGACCGGCGTCACTGCCGTCGACTCCACCACGACCCTCACCGCCGACGGCCGCACGGTCACGGCGACGGTCGCGGCGGCCGACAAGGGCGACGTCGTCGGCTCGGTCACCTTCACCGGCGGCTCGTGGACCTCGACCGTCCCGCTCTCCGGCGGCTCGGCGAGCGTCTCGGTCCCGGCGGACGTGACCGGCGTCACGGCCTCCTACACCGGGTACGCGGACAAGCTGGTGCGCACGTCGGTCTCGGCCGCCGTCCCGCTGGACACCCTCGAGCTCGTCCCCGCGGTCGCCACGCGCTGCGTCGCCGGGAAGATCGTGCTCACCGCGACCGTGAAGAACACCGACACCGCTGCCGCGGCCGTCACGATCGCCTCGGCCTACGGCTCGAAGTCGTTCACCGCGGTCGCACCCGGATCGTCCGCCTCCGCCGCCTTCACCACCCGCCTGGCCTCGATGCCGGCCGGCACGGTGACGGTGACCGGATCGGCGACCGGCCAGCCCGCGTTCACCGCGACGGTCCCCGTGGCCGCCGCGCGCTGCTGACGCACTGACGACGAAGGGCCCCCTCCTGCGCTCGCGCGGGAGGGGGCCCTTCGTCGTTCCCGGGTCAGACGGTGGGAGCGAGCAGGTCCGCGTGGTGGGCGGCCGCCACGTTCGGGTGGGCCCGGAGCCGGTAGCGCAGCGCGTTCTCGCCGTAGGTCTCGAGGATCGGCGCGTTCGTCGGGTCGACCGAGAGGCCGGACTTGAGCTCCTCGGGCAGCGGGAGCGAGGGCATGGTGGCCGAGAGCGCGGGATTGAAGAAGAACGGGATCGAGATCCGGTCCGTTCCGATCAGCGGCGAGATCACGCGGTGCAGCGTGGCCTTGAGGTAGCCGCCCGTGGCGAGCTCCAGCATCTCGCCGATGTTGACGACGAACGCGCCCTCCATCGCGGGTGCCTCGATCCACGAGCCGTCGTGCTCGACCTGCAGGCCGCCCTTGCCGGGCTCGACCAGCAGCAGCGTCAGCACGCCGCCGTCGCGGTGCGCGCCCACGCCCTGCTTGGGCTCCGGGTCGGAGGTGCCCGGGTAGCGGACGACCTTCACCAGCGAGAACGGCCGCTCGGCGAACGCCTCGTCGAACACGTCCTCCGGGGCGTCGAGTGCGACGGCCCAGGTGCGCAGCAGCCGGATCGCGACCGCAGCGAGCTCCGCGTGCCAGCGCTCGAAGACCTCGCGGAACTCCGGCAGCGCCTCGGGCCAGAGGTTCGGCCCCTCGAGGCGCTCGTAGTCGGCGACGCCGGGCCCGGCGGGAACGGCCGGTCGGTCGATGCCGATGTCGACCTGCTCGCGGTAGTCGACGTCGCCGTTGGTGAGCTCGGCGCCGAAGCGGGTGTAGCCGCGGAACTGCGGGCTGAGGGTGTTCTCGATCGCGAGCTTCTCCTCCTCCGGCAGGTCGAAGAAGCGGCGGGAGACGGCGACGACGTCGTCGAGGAGGTCCTGGGGCACGCCGTGGCCGACGAGGTAGAAGAATCCCACGTCGTGCGTGGTCTCCCGGAGGTCGCGGCGGAAGGCGGCGGCCTCCGCCTCCCCCTGGTCGAGGCGGGACAGGTCGAGGATCGGCAGGGAATCGGTCATGCACCGACTCTCGCGCACGAACCTGCACAGCAGTCGATTGTTACGACAACCAAAACGGCGGGCCCCGCCACGGCGCGGAAGAGGGTTCCTCCGCGCCGCGACCGGGCCCGCCGTGAGCGCCGAGTGTTACGGCGTGGGCATGCCGCCGTTGACGTGCAGCGTCTCGCCGACGACGTAGCTCGACTCCGGGGAGGCGAGGAACACGTAGGCGGGAGCGAGCTCGGCCGGCTGGCCCCAGCGTCCGAGCGGCGTCTGCGAGCCGACCTCGGGCAGCTTGTCGGACGGCTGGCCGCCCGCGGTCTGCAGCGGCGTCCAGATCGGGCCCGGGGCGACGACGTTCACGCGGATGCCCTTGGGCGCGAGCTGCTGCGCGAGCGCCTTCGAGAACGTGTTGATCGTGGCCTTCGTGCTGGCGTAGTCGACCAGCATCGGCGACGGCTGGTAGGCCTGGATCGACGAGGTGCTGATGATCGCGGAGCCCGGGGCGAGGTGCGGCACGGCCGCCTTCGTCATCCAGAACATCGCGTAGACGTTGGTCTTGAAGGTCTCGTCGAACTGCTCGTCCGAGAGCTCGAGGAAGTCCTCGACGTGCTGCTGCTTGCCCGCGTTGTTGACGAGGATGTCGAGTCCGCCCAGGCCCTCGACGGCCTTCGCGACGGCGCCCACCGCGAAGTCGTGGTCGGTGATGTCGCCGGGGATGGCGACGGCGGTGCGGCCGGCCTCCTCGATCAGCGCGACGACCTTCTTCGCGTCGGACTCCTCCTCGGGGAGGTAGACGATCGCGACGTCGGCGCCCTCGCGGGCGTAGGCGATGGCGACGGCCGCGCCGATGCCCGAGTCGCCTCCGGTGACGAGCGCCTTGCGCCCGGTCAGGCGGCCGGAGCCGCGGTAGGTCGACTCGCCGCGGTCGGCGGGGTCGTCCATCTTCGAGTCGAGGCCGGAGCCCTCCTGGTACTGGGCCTCCGTGTCGATGTCGGCGAACATCGCGGTCGGGTCTTGGAACGTGTACTGGTCGTTCTGCGGAGTCTGGTCGTTCTGCGAGGTCATGTCTCGACGCTAGGCGCGCGGGATCGGCGACCGCGCGTGCTTGACAGCCCCGATCCGCCAGGACACAGGAGGTCTTCAGGAGCCGCGGAGCCCCCCGGATCGGGGAGAATGGTGCGGTGACCCGCGACGACTCCCTGTCCTTCGACACCACGGCGCCGCTGCCCGGCTGGCAGCACGCCTACTCCGGCAAGGTGCGCGACCTCTACACCCCCGACGACGCCGACCCCGTGCTCGGCGCCGACCGCATGCTCGTCGTCGCCAGCGACCGGGTCAGCGCGTACGACGCGGTCCTCGAGCCAGGGATCCCCGGCAAGGGCGAGCTGCTGACCACGCTCTCCCTCTGGTGGTTCGCGCAGCTCTCCGACGTCCCCAACCATCTGATCCCGGGCGCGATCCCCGAGGCGGTCCGCGGCCGGTCGATGCTGGTGAAGACGCTCGACATGTTCCCGATCGAGTGCGTCGTGCGCGGCTACCTCTCCGGCAGCGGCTGGAAGGAGTACCGGGAGACGGGCTCCGTCTGCGGCGTCCCGCTCCCCGAGGGCCTCCAGGACGGCGACGCGCTCCCCGAGCCGATCTACACCCCCGCGTGGAAGGCCCCGCAGGGCGAGCACGACGAGAACATCACCTTCGAGCGCACGGTCGAGATCGTCGGGGAGGAGGCCGCGGAGGCGCTGCGCACCCTCTCGCTCGCGGTCTTCCGCGAGGCGTCCACCATCGCCCTGGCCCGCGGCGTGCTGCTGGCCGATACGAAGTTCGAGTTCGGGGTCGACCGCGGGACCGGAGTCGTCACCCTCGGCGACGAGGTCCTCACGAGCGACTCCTCCCGCTACTGGGACGCCGACGACTACGACGCCGGCATCCGCGGCCGCTCGTTCGACAAGCAGATCGTGCGCGACTGGCTCTCCGACAACTGGGACGGCCAGGGCCTCCCGCCGACCCTCCCGTCCGAGATCGTCGAGCGCACGGCCGCGCGCTACCGCGAGCTCATCGAGCGCCTCACGCGCTGAGGCACCGGAACGACCTGTGGACGATCACCACCCTCGCGTCCGGCTGGAGGCCCGCGGCGAGGATCCGGACGAGGCGCGGCACAGCCTCGCGCGGCTCTACAACGGCGACGAATGGCGCGCCGCCACCACCGCGGCCGACTTCAGCTACCGCTACGCCGCCATCGGCGACGGCGGGATGACCCTCCGCACCTCGCGGATGTCCGGGCGCCTCGCGGGCGGCGTGGGCGACTCGGACGACGTCGTCGTGCAGTGGATCGTCGGCGGCTCCGCCCGGATCGATGTCGGCCGCGCCTCGATCGCGATGGAGGAGAACCGTCCCGTCCTCTTCCCCGTCGGTCGGCCGTTCGCCTTCGACTACGTCGACTTCGACCAGCGCCTGGTGCACCTCGACCGGGGAGTCGTCGACCGGGTCGCCGCCGAGCGCGGCCTCGTCGGCTCCCTCGTCTTCGACTCCGAGCACCGCCCCGACGCCGCGGCGATCCGCCGCTGGCGCACGGCCGTCGCCGACTCCGCCCGCGCGCTGCGCAGCGAGCGCGTCGAGCCGCTGCTCTGGGACGAGCTCACCCGCGCCACGGCCTCCGCGCTGCTCGACCTCTACCCTCCGGAGTCCGCTCCGGTCCCGCCCGAGCTCCTCGCCCCCCGGAACGCACGGATCCGCACGGCCGTCGAGTACGTGCACGCCCACTGCAGCGAGCCGATCGGCCCCGCCGAGATGGCGGCGGCGTCGGGCCTGACCGTCCGGGGCCTGCAGTCCGCGTTCCAGCGGGTGCTCGGGATGCGCCCGATCGCCTACCTGCGCCTGGTGCGGCTCGACCGCGCCCGGGTGGAGCTCGCCGTGAGTCCGCCCCTCGGGACGACGGTCGCCGCCGTCGCCCGGCACTGGGGCTTCGGGAACGCGGGCCGCTTCAGCGCGGCCTACGCGGAGCGATTCGGCGAGTCGCCGAGCGCCACGCTGCAGCGCTGATCAGTCGACGAGCTCGGGCGGCGGCTGCCCCTCGAGGATGCGGCTGAGGCCGTCGAGCAGCACCGCGACGGTCGCGGCCTCCGATTCGGGCACCTTCGCGACCATCGCGCGGATCTGCTCGTAGGTCGGGTCGTCGGTGCCGACGATGGCCTTCTGCGCGCGCTCCGTCAGGCAGAGGATGCGGCCGCGGCCGTCGGACGGGTCGGGAGTGCGGTTCACGTAGCCGGCGCGGGCGAGGCGGTCGACGAGGAGGGAGACGGCCGCCGTCGTGATCGACAGGGCCGCGGACAGGTCGACTGCGCGGACGATCTCGTCGCGCCGCTCCCCGACCCCGATCAGCCGCAGGGCCGCGAGATCCGTGGCGCCGATGCCCAGGCGGCGCTCCACGCGGCCGTCGTAGTCGCGCTCCGCCGTGCGCAATCGCGCGAGCAGAGCGAACAGGTCTGGCCGAGCGTCCATCGAGGTGCACCTTCCGAGCGGCAGGCGCCCCGGACGGGAACTCGCTGCCCCCATCGAACCACTTCTCCGGCGTTCGGACGGCGTGTGTCCCGAAAGCGCAGTCGGCGCCGAGACTGTTAGTCAACCGACTTAGCAATACCTAGTGTCGACGGTGCGGCACGCCTTCCGTGCGCCGCCGACGGTGAGGAGGTGCGCGCGATGGGACGACTGCTCTACGGCGCACCCGCCAGCTCGCACTCCTTCGAGGACCGCGCCCTGGCCCACCTCCAGACCGTGATCACCTCGCGGTTCCGCCGCGGCGAGGGCTTCCTCCTGACGATCGAGGACGCCGAGGGCCGCCGGTCCGAACTGTGGCTCCACCCCGGCATCCCCACCCGCTACGAGTACGACGGCACCGCCGCGATCGAGCTGAACCCGCACTGGCTGCGCGAGCTCTCGAACGCCTCGAACGGCCGCCTCGGCCTCCACCTCCTCCCCGAAACCTCGTCGCCCGACGACCTCTCCGTGAAGAAGATCCCCGCATGAGCGACCACAACGGCACACTGTTCCGGCGCGGAGGCACCGTCCGCTTCGTCCGCTGGATCTCCTCCCGCGACGGCGGCTGGGCCCCCGAGATCGTGCAGGGGCGCTACCTCGAGCGCGACGACCGCGGCTGGCTGGTCGAGATCGAGGGCACCCCGACGGTGCTCGCGAAGGACGACTGGGCCGTCTACCGCTGACCGGCCGTGCGCTCGGCGTACTGTTGAGCAGGTGCGTTCTCGTGATCGCCGCGGCATCACCTCGGCTCCCCTCCTCCTGACGACCATCGGAACGACGAGCCTCGTCTTCCTCTGCGCGTTCGAGTCGCTCGCCGTGACGACGATCATGCCGATCGTCAGCGCCGATCTCGACGGCCGCGCCCTCTACCCCCTGGCCTTCGCGGCGACGCTCGCCGCCGCCGTGGTCGGGATGGTCGCGGCCGGATCCTCCGCCGACCGCCGCGGCCCGACGCCGTCGCTCGTGGTCGCGATCCTGCTCTTCACCCTGGGCCTCGTGGCCGCGGGCGCCGCGCAGGCGATGCCGGTCTTCGTGGCGGCCCGCCTGCTGCAGGGGCTGGGCAGCGGAGGGATCACCGTCACCCTCTACGTGCTCGTCGCGCGGGTCTACCCGAGCGAGCTGCATCCGAGGATCTTCGGCGCCTTCGCCGCGGCCTGGGTCGTACCGTCGCTGGTGGGGCCGCTGGTGGCCGGAGTCGTCGCCGAGCTCGCGAGCTGGCACTGGGTCTTCTTCGGAGTCGTCGCCCTGGTGGCCCTCGCGAGCGCCGCGATCGCGCCGACGCTCCGCTCGCTCGAGCCGCGCGAGCGCCTCCCCTTCGATCGCCGGGCCGTCGGCCGCATCGCCCGCGCCGTGGTCGTCTCGGCCGGAGTCGTCGTGCTGAGCACGAGCGCCGAGCTCGCGCCCGACCTCGCCGGGCTCCTGGCCGCGGCCGCCGTGGTGGTCGTGGTCGTGGCGGTTCGCGCGCTCCTGCCCGCCGGCACGCTGCGCGCCCGGGGCGTCCTGCCGTCGGTGATCCTCCTCCGCGCCCTCGTCGCCGCGGCGTTCTTCGGCACCGAGGTCTACCTGCCGCTGCTGCTCTCGGAGCAGTACGGCCTGCCACCCTGGCTCTCGGGCGCCATGCTCACCGCGGGCGCCGTCTCCTGGGCTCTCGGCTCGAACCTCCAGGGACGCCCGGGCACCCGCCTCAGCCACGGCGGAGCGATGCGGCTCGGCTCGTCGCTCGTGCTCGCCGGCATCGGAGTCGTGCTGCTCGTCACGGTGCTCGCCCTCAGCCCGATCGTCGCGGGCGTGGGCTGGTTCCTGGCCGGCGGCGGCATGGGCACGATGTTCCCGCGGATGGGGACGATGACGCTCGCGCTCTCCGCTCCGGGCCGGGAGGGCTTCAACAGCTCGGCCCTGCAGATCGCCGACTCGACCGGCGCCTCGGTCTCCCTCGCGCTGACGGGCCTCCTCGCGGCGGCGGTCACCGGCCTGATCGGGGCCGGGACCGGGGTCTTCGCCGCGACCTTCTCGTACGCCGCGCTGATCGCGATCGTCGCGGTCGGTCTGGCCGGCCGGCTCGACGGGCTCCTGCGCCGCGAGGGACGCCGGGAGCCCGCCGAGCAGGCTCAGCTGTAGAGCGACTCCGGTACGTCGAGGCCGTAGATCGCGCGGCCGGACGACCAGATCACCGAGCAGGCGGCCCGGAGCAGATCGGTCGCGTCGTCGCCGGCGTCCACGATCACCACGGAGTCGCCGTCGAGGCGGACCTTGGCGCCGCGGACGGCGTGCGTGCCGTTCCGCGAGACCGTCGTCGCCGGGTAGGGCAGGTGCAGCTCGCGCAGGTCGCCGAGGATGTACGTCGGCCGGAGCTTGGGCTCCGCGGCGAGGAGCTGCTTGGCCCGGTCGATCCCGGTGAGCACGTGGGCGCTCTCCATGTCTGCGCCGTTCGCGCCGGCGATGTCGGTGTCGAGCCGGTCGCCGAGGAATAGCGGGTTCGTCGAGCCGAAGCGCGCGGTCGCCGCGTCGAAGATGGCCCGCTCGGGCTTGCCCGCGACGACCGGGAGCCGGCCGACCGCGGTGTGCACGGCCGAGACGAGGGTCCCGTTGCCCGGGGCGATGCCGCGCGCGACGGGGATCGTCCAGTCGGTGTTCGTCGCGACCCACGGGATCCCCGTGTGGAGCGCGAACGAGGCCTCGGCCAGCTGCTCCCAGCCGACCGTGGGCGCGAAGCCCTGGATGACCGCCGCCGGCGAGTCCTCCGCGCTGCGCGTCACGGTGAACCCGGCGCGCTCGACCTCGGAGGTGAGGCCCTCCGCCCCGACGACGAGGATCGTCGAGCCGGCCGGAACCAGGTCGGCGAGCAGCACGACCGCCGCCTGCGGGGAGGTGACGACGTCCTCGGGCCGGACGCTTAGCCCCAGCTCGGAGAGGTGCCCGGCGACGGAGGCGTCCGTGCGCGAGGCGTTGTTGGTGATGTAGCCGACCCGCAGCGTCTCGGCCGCGCGGTTGAGGCTCTCCACCGCGAAGGGGATCGCGTCGGCGCCCTTGTAGACGACTCCGTCGAGGTCGGCCAGGACGGAGTCGCGGCCGTCGAGCGGGGTGGGCTCAGTCCTGCTGCTGCGGAACATCGGCGTCCTCCTCGGTGGTGTCGGCGGGTTCGACCAACTCGTCGGCGGTCGGCTCGGCCGAGTCGAGAGCCTCGTCCGCGTCCGTCTCGGCGAGATCGTCGGACTCGAGGGACTCGTCTGCGAAGGTCGGCTCGTCCGTGTCGACGAGGTCGGCCTCGGCGTCAGCGCTCGCATCGGCGTCGTCCGCGTCCGCGTCGTCGTCGTCGTCGATCTCCTCGGACACAGTCCGGTGGACCTCGTCCTCGTCCGCGTCGTCGACCGCGGTCCCTTCCTCGGCGCGATCGGGAGCGGACGCGGCGTCGGCCGACTCGTGCTCCTCCTCGATCACCTCGATCGTCTCGTCGTCACCGCCGCCCTCGGCCGCGAAGACGGCCTGCGCCGCGATGTCGGCGCGACGCTGCCACTCGGCCGCCTCCTCGGAGCGGCCGACCTCCTCGAGGACGAGCGAGTAGGCGGCGAAGAGATCCGGGCTGTACGAGAACGCGCGGTCCGGGTCCAGCTGCGGGATCTCGAGCTCCATGAGAGCGAGCTCCGCCTGCCCGAGGTCGAGGCGGGCGCCGGACATGGCGATGGCCAGCGACACCTGCGCGCCGGGGCTCAGCGTGGTGCGGTCGATCGACCGACCCAGCTCGAGCGCCTTGTCGGGCCGGCCCACGCCGCGCTCGGAGTCGACCATCAGCGGCACCTGCTCGTCCGAGCCGGAGATCCTGCGGAACGTGCGCAGCTCGCGCAGCGCCAGGGCGAAGTCGCCCGTCGCGTACGCCGAGATGGCCAGCGACTCGCGGACCACGGCGATGCGTCCCGCGCGGCGGGCCGCCGAGAGCACGTGGCGGTGCGCCAGCTCGGGGTCCTCCTCGAGGAGGCGGCCGGCCATCACCAGGTGACGGGCGACCCATTCGGCGTTGTCCTTCGAGAGCGTGCGCAGCTCGTTGCGGGCGACCTTGTCGAGGTCCTTGGCCTGCACGTCGTCCGGAAGGTCCGGGTCGTCGTGGCGCGGACGCACCGACTGGAGGGAGCGCCGCTCGCGCTCCTCCTCGGTGAGCTCCGGCTCCTCGCGGGGGCCGCCGCGTCCGCCGCCGAAGCCCTCGCGTCCGCGTCCGCCGCCCTGGCGGTCCCCGCCGCCCCGACGATCGTCCGACCACGGCCGGCTTCCGCCGTCGCGCGATCCACCGCGGAACGGAGGGCGCGAGTCACCGTCACGCTGCGGACGGGAGTCGCCACCACCACGGTACGAAGGGCGGGAGTCCCCATCCCGCTGCGGACGCGAGTCCCCACCTCCACGGTAAGGAGGCCGGGAGTCCCCGTCACGCTGGGGACGCGAGTCCCCACCTCCACGGTAAGGAGGCCGGGAGTCCCCGTCACGCTGGGGACGCGAGTCGCCACCGCGATAGGGAGGACGCGAGTCACTGTCCCGCTGCGGACGCGAGTCGCCACCGCGATAGGGAGGACGCGAGTCACCGTCCCGCTGCGGACGGGAGTCCCCACCGCCACGGTAAGGAGGACGGGAGTCCCCATCGCGCTGAGGACGGGAATCCCCACCCCCGCGGTAAGGAGGACGAGAGTCGCCGTCACGCCGCGGACGAGAGTCGCCACCGCGATAAGGAGGACGGGAGTCCCCGTCGCGCTGCGGACGGGAATCGCCACCACCGCGGTAAGGAGGACGCGAGTCACCATCGCGCTGCGGACGCGAATCCCCACCACCACGGTAAGGAGGACGGGAGTCCCCGTCGCGCTGCGGACGGGAATCGCCACCACCGCGGTAAGGAGGACGCGAGTCACCATCACGCTGCGGGCGCGAATCGCCACCACCACGGTAAGGAGGACGCGAGTCACCGTCCCGCTGCGGACGGGATTCACCACTACCCCCGTACGGAGGACGGGAGTCACCATCACGCTGCGGACGGGAGTCGCCACCGCCACGATAGGGAGGACGAGCATCACCGTCGCGGCGGGGGCGGGAACCGCCCGAGCCGCCGCGATCGTTCGAGGAGCGGCCGGGGCCGCCGGCGCGAGGCGGCCGCTCGTCACGACGTCCGGAGTCCCGGTCGTTGCGGTCGGATCCTGAGTCGTCCATGCGTTCCTCGCCTGTCGTGGTGATGCTCTGTGGAGTTGACCCGCCCGAGGGCGGGGAGGACGGCCGTAACCGTCGCACCACCCTAACCCGCACCGCGCTCCAGTGAGCAGCGGGGATCCGAGGTGGTGGTTAAACAGCGATGGCCACCCATTTCTGGGTGGCCATCGTGAATGGTGTCCGGCGGTGTCCTACTCTCCCACAGGGTCCCCCCTGCAGTACCATCGGCGCTGAGAGTCTTAGCTTCCGGGTTCGGAATGTGACCGGGCGTTTCCCTCTCGCTATGGCCGCCGTAACCCTGGCGACACACGCACCCGAGGGCACATGGTCAAATCTGGGTTACACGCCGTGCGTGTATTCAATTGTTCCGCTCCTCCCGAAGGAGGATGCGGGGTGCCCGTCTTCTGGGAACCACAAAGTGGACGCAAGCAATCTCTGACCACTCCTACCAGCCTTTACAACGGTATGAGTGTAGTGATTATCAAGTTATCGGCTTATTAGTACCGGTCAGCTCCGACAGTCTTTAGTCCTGTCTTCCACATCCGGCCTATCAACCCAGTCGTCTGGCTGGGAGCCTCTCCCCCGAAGGGATGGAAATCTCATCTCGAAGCCGGCTTCCCGCTTAGATGCTTTCAGCGGTTATCCGTTCCGAACGTAGCTAATCAGCGGTGCTCCTGGCGGAACAACTGACACACCAGAGGTTCGTCCATCCCGGTCCTCTCGTACTAGGGATAGATCTTCTCAAATTTCCTGCGCGCGCAGCGGATAGGGACCGAACTGTCTCACGACGTTCTAAACCCAGCTCGCGTACCGCTTTAATGGGCGAACAGCCCAACCCTTGGGACCTACTCCAGCCCCAGGATGCGACGAGCCGACATCGAGGTGCCAAACCATGCCGTCGATATGGACTCTTGGGCAAGATCAGCCTGTTATCCCCGAGGTACCTTTTATCCGTTGAGCGACAGCGCTTCCACAAGCCACTGCCGGATCACTAGTCCCGACTTTCGTCCCTGCTCGACTTGTCAGTCTCACAGTCAAGCTCCCTTGTGCACTTACACTCGCCACCTGATTGCCAACCAGGTTGAGGGAACCTTTGGGCGCCTCCGTTACTCTTTGGGAGGCAACCGCCCCAGTTAAACTACCCATCAGGCACTGTCCCTGAACCCGATTAGGGTCCGAAGTTAGATATCCAGAGTGACCAGAGTGGTATTTCAACAATGACTCCACGAACACTAGCGTGCCCGCTTCAACGTCTCCCACCTATCCTACACAAGCCACACCGAACACCAATACCAAACTATAGTAAAGGTCACGGGGTCTTTCCGTCCTGCTGCGCGTAACGAGCATCTTTACTCGTAATGCAATTTCGCCGAGTTCGCGGTTGAGACAGCTGGGAAGTCGTTACGCCATTCGTGCAGGTCGGAACTTACCCGACAAGGAATTTCGCTACCTTAGGATGGTTATAGTTACCACCGCCGTTTACTGGGGCTTAAATTCTCAGCTTCGCCTTGCGGCTAACCGTTCCTCTTAACCTTCCAGCACCGGGCAGGCGTCAGTCCGTATACATCGTCTTGCGACTTAGCACGGACCTGTGTTTTTAGTAAACAGTCGCTTCCCACTGGTCTCTGCGGCCATCGAACGCTCCCGGAGCAAGTCCGTTCACGCCTCAGGCCCCCCTTCTCCCGAAGTTACGGGGGCATTTTGCCGAGTTCCTTAACCACGATTCTCTCGATCTCCTTAGTATTCTCTACCTGACCACCTGAGTCGGTTTGGGGTACGGGCAGCTAGAACCTCGCGTCGATGCTTTTCTTGGCAGCATAGGATCACCGATTTCGACTTGCGTCTACCCATCAGATCTCAGGCTATATGAACGACGGATTTGCCTATCGTTCGCCCTACATCCTTAGACCGGGACAACCATCGCCCGGCTCGGCTACCTTCCTGCGTCACACCTGTTAATACGCTAAACGCACCAGCACGGGGTCGTACGCTAGGCCCAACGCTTCACCCCGAAGGGATCCATCAAAGGGATTCAGATACTTAGCACTACTGGATTGTCTTGGGCGGTTCTTCGCCGGTACGGGAATATCAACCCGTTGTCCATCGACTACGCCTGTCGGCCTCGCCTTAGGTCCCGACTTACCCAGGGAAGATTAGCTTGACCCTGGAACCCTTGGTCTTCCGGAGGACGGGTTTCTCACCCGTCTTTCGCTACTCATGCCTGCATTCTCACTCGTGTGGCATCCACGGCTGGTTCACACCGCCGCTTCACTCGCCACACGACGCTCTCCTACCCATCAACACGGCTGGACCACGAAGGCCTACCACTAATGTCAATGCCACAACTTCGGTGGCGTGCTTGAGCCCCGTTACATTGTCGGCGCGGAATCACTTGACCAGTGAGCTATTACGCACTCTTTCAAGGGTGGCTGCTTCTAAGCCAACCTCCTGGTTGTCTGTGCAACTCCACATCCTTTCCCACTTAGCACGCGCTTAGGGACCTTAGTTGGTGGTCTGGGTTGTTTCCCTCTCGACTATGAAGCTTATCCCCCACAGTCTCACTGCTGCGCTCTCACTTACCGGCATTCGGAGTTTGGCTGACGTCAGTAAGCTTTTGGGCCCCATCGGCCATCCAGTAGCTCTACCTCCGGCAAGAAACACGCAACGCTGCACCTAAATGCATTTCGGAGAGAACCAGCTATCACGAAGTTTGATTGGCCTTTCACCCCTATCCACAGCTCATCCCCTCCATTTTCAACTGAAGTGGGTTCGGTCCTCCACGACGTCTTACCGTCGCTTCAACCTGGCCATGGATAGATCACTTCGCTTCGGGTCTAGACCCTGCGACTGAATCGCCCTATTCGGACTCGCTTTCGCTACGGCTGCCCCACACGGGTTAACCTCGCCACAGAGCACTAACTCGCAGGCTCATTCTTCAAAAGGCACGCCGTCACCCCTACAAGGAGGCTCCGACGGTTTGTAAGCAAACGGTTTCAGGTACTATTTCACTCCCCTCCCGGGGTACTTTTCACCTTTCCCTCACGGTACTTGTCCGCTATCGGTCATCTGGGAGTATTTAGGCTT